>CAKZLH010000105.1 GCA_937125285.1 uncultured Balneolaceae bacterium
GTTTGTTTTCTCATAGTGAACTGGAAAATATCGTCACGACCAAACTGTCGGCTAGTAGAAATACGGATTTTATCTCCTATCGAAGGATCAATATCCTCGGTATCTCCATTATCCAAAATATTTATCATGAACCGGTACTTAACTCGATTTCTTTCATCCCGTTCCGCAAGAAAGAGTACGTCACCAGAGTTGAGCTCTTTATTCTCATCGGTATCGGAAATGAATAGATCGGCCTGTTTACCCGTAATAAGATTTCTAGCATAAATTGGAATGGGAAAACGGCTGAAGCCAGCACCAAATAATAAAGGTGGTGTATAGGTACTATCGTCTGGATTCACAAAGTAAATCTCATAGTCATGGTCGGTTCGAACAAAATTGGTTAAATCCCCATCTTTGTCAGGGGTTATAGCTAATTCCCAATTCGTAGTGAGACCATCTAGTTCGGTGGGATCCAGATTAAAGAGTTCATTCTCTTGCCCTTCATTGGATACCCAACCTGTTCTGGTACGGATAATGTTACCTGGGGTTGGATTCGAGAAATTAACAATAAACCCATCCACTATACTTGAAGAAGGTGCAAATGGAGTGGAACTTACCAAAACATCACCCCCTACTTCTTTAATTTGGTAAGTAGTGGTTAATCGTTGGATGCCTACATCCGAGGCTGAATCAGAAAAACTCACCTCATATAATTTGGTATCATCCACCAATTCTTCTACCGCCACACTTATGGAAGCAGAACCCGTTCCTGTACCCTGCGTTACTTTACTTAAATCAGAGTCAGAACCCCCACCAATAAAGCCCGCAGGATTGGTAGTAGGAATGACGGCCGCAGCATTATTAGACGTTCCTACCACAGCACCAGCACCATTCAAGGCCACACGGAAGGTGTTTTCTTGGGGATCTATACCTGGATCATCACCACCTGAAGACGAGATTCCGCGGTCATAAGCAACCAGCGCGTAGTAATAGATTTTACCGTTGGTCACATCGTTATCTACATAATAGAATTGAAGCCCTGAGTTATTTCCTAAATTGAATACGGCTTCACCTTCAAGTACTGGGATTACTCCTGAGATATCATTGTCTAAATCCCATTGTGCTAAAGGCTTGTAGAAGGTTGGAGTTCCATTTACGTCGGAAAT
>CAKZLH010000106.1 GCA_937125285.1 uncultured Balneolaceae bacterium
GCTATCATAGAAACGGGCTTAGGTGGTCGCTTAGATGCCACCAATGTGATTCTACCAGAAATCAGTGTAATCACGAGTATTTCCTATGATCATACGGATGTACTGGGGGAAGATTTATCTTCCATAGCTTGGGAGAAAGCGGGTATCATAAAAAAGAATCGTCCAGTCGTGGTCGGAAATTTAGTTCAAGAGGCGATGGAGGTGGTTGAAGAGCGGGCAGAAAAACAGAATTCTAAACTAATTTACGCCTCAGAGTTATCACCTATTTTCGAAAAGAGTAGTATTTATTTCCAAACCACCAAGCAAGGTTTCTCAACTACTTTTCATGAAAAAATAAATGCATGGAATGTGGCCATGGCCTATCAAGTGGTGCGTCAACTCAATGAGTCCTTCGCTATTTCAGAAGAAGACTTTAAACAAGCGATCGAGGAATTTGATGGGGTGCCGGGTCGTTTTGAGCAAATTCACCCAAAATTTAAGTGGTACTTTTCAGGTTCTCACAACATAGAGGGAATCCAGTCAACTCTTCAGACCGTGAAATCGATGAAAACCAAACGAAAAGTAGTGGTTTTGGGTATGATGAAAGATAAAATCAATAAGCAAATTATTGATGAAACTCTTGGGTTTACTGACCGATATTTTTATAAATTGGAAGGAGAAAGAGCAGCTTCAATTGCTGGAATACCCTCTCACATCTACATGAAAGTTATGAATGAAGGGGATGTTGAATATATGTTGAGTGAATTGAAGTCATCTTTGGTTATTTTTACAGGAAGTTTTTATTTTTATGCTACTGTAAAGAAATGGATGAGCCAAATGTAAACTAGCTTTTCTTAGGCACCCTTGTTTAGACTCCATTACCATCCACTCATATATAGTACTTTCAGTACCTAGTCAAATGTTTATTAAATAAGTTATATGTCTACACTATCTACGGATGGGCATTCTTGGAATGATCCCACTGAGTTGAAATCGAAGAAATTACCGGAACTACAAGCGATTGCACGTTCGGTAGGAGTTCGAAGGGTAACAGGCGTGAAGAAAGACGAATTGATCCAAGGAATACTTGTAGCTAGCCAGCAGCCCAATTTATATACTTCTGAAAAGAATGACGTATCATCAAAAGCCGAGGATATAAATAACGCTTCAAGTAATCTGTATGGCGGTGGCGATCATGTGGTCCGTTATAACCAATCAACTGAAGAAGATAGTTCTTCTGATACCAAGTCTACCCATCAACAGTCCAATCAGGATACTCGTGATCATCATAAACGCAAAAAGAAACGCAAAAAACACGAGCATGACGAGCTACCGGTATCAGAAGCGCCCACTTTGCTAGAGCGAATTGCCGAATTAGAGCCTCAGTTAGGCCCTTACTTGATTAATGAAGGAACCTTAGAAATTCTACCCGATGGTTACGGGTTTTTGCGCTCTGTCAATTACAATTACAAAGCAAGTCCAGACGATATTTACGTTTCTCCATCTCAAATCAAACGATTTAGACTACGTCAGGGTGATTGTGTGGTTGGTATCATTCGGCCGCCGAAAGTGGGCGAGCGGTATTTTGCCCTATTACGGGTTGAAGGTGTAAATGGCCACATTCCAAGAGATGTGGATAACAGAGGGTATTT
>CAKZLH010000107.1 GCA_937125285.1 uncultured Balneolaceae bacterium
ATTCAATTCAGTTTGGCTGCTGCAGAAAATGTAACCTTAGAGGTTTACAACATGTTGGGTCAGAAGGTAGCTACTCTGTTGCAGGGTGAGCGTATGACTGCTGGGAATCATATGCAAAGATTTGATGCATCATCTCTAGCATCTGGTATGTATGTGTACAGAATTAGTACTCCTAATTTTGTGCAGTCCAGAACGATGATGCTGATTAAGTAATCATAAGTAGTATATTCTAAATGTTTAGGGTGCAGACTCCGTGAAGAGTCTGTACCCTATTTTTAATTCCAAAATCTATGTGCAATAAAATAATTAGTTGGTTAGGAACACTTGCGTTAGTTATGGTTTTAAGCACGGCTAGTGCATATGCAGGTACCAAAGGAAAAATAGCCGGCACCGTTGTGGACGCTTCAGGTGAAACACTTGTAGGTGTGCAGGTATTTATTGAGGGAACTACAAGGGGAACAGTTACCGATATTGATGGTAAATATACCATCATCAATCTGGACCCAGGTACATATACCGTCGTATTCTCCTACATAGGTTTTGCAACCGTAAAAGTTGAAGAAGTTGAAGTCATTGTTGATAAAACGACAACTATTGATGCTACTATGGTCGAAGAGGCTATAGAGGGTCAAGAAATTATTGTAACCGCAGAACGGCCTATTGTTGAAAAGGATAGAACCACCACCACATCCTATGTTACGGCTAAAGAATTAGAAGATTTGCCATTGGTTAGTTTGTCAGAAGCCATCAACCAGCAGGCAGGTATCGTAGATGGTCACTTCAGAGGTGGTCGTCAAGGCGAAGTATCCTATTTAGTAAATGGAGTACCTATTAATAATGCTTTTAATAATGGAGCTTCATTTGATGTGGAGCAGAACATGGTTTCAAGTCTTGAAGTTATTAGTGGGGTTTTTAACGCAGAGTATGGGCAAGCCATGAGCGGTGTTGTAAACATCGTCACCAAAGGTGTAACCCCAAGTTGGTCGGGCAGTTTTCTAGGTTATGCGGGCCGAATCGTGAGTGATAGAGAGTTAGAATTTGTTACACGAAATACCGATCAAAATATTTTTCTTAGTGCCAGCGATTTTTCTAATGATACCTTTACCTACTCCGAAGCTGCACCAGCAATTGGTGATCAAGATTATCAGGTATCTATTGGTGGACCAATAATAAAGGATAAATTAAGTATTCAAAGTACACTACGTTTTGTGAAGTTTGACGGTCACTTGATTGGAAGAGATTTGTTTAGACCAAGTGATATTCAAAGCACCAATATAAGCGGTGGTGCTAGCCCTGCGGCATGGTTAATCCAGTCGTCAGGAACCGGTGATTTTGTTTCTTTAAATCGACAAGAGCGTTTATCCTTAAACAGCTCTTTTGTATATGAAATCAATAGCCGATTGAAATTCGACTATAATTTATTCTACCAGTTTGGAGATGGTAGAAACTACAATCATGGATTTAAATACAATCCAGAGGGTATTAATCCTTACTATTTTTCAAATCAAACACATATTCTTGGATTGAGATACACCATGGGTGATAATGCTTTCGCCAACTTATCCTATAGTTATCTTGATGA
>CAKZLH010000108.1 GCA_937125285.1 uncultured Balneolaceae bacterium
TTCAGACAGATGCACTGTGGAATAATCAGACTTTTGAGCTTGGTCTTACTAGTATGGTAATGGCTGATTCGAACACATTAGAATTTCAAAATGTATCTATACTTTCCAATTTTGGGACTTTTAACGGGAGTGTTAAAAGACTCAATTCGGATACTGACATCTCTGTTCGTCGAATGGAGTTCTCGAATGCTTTTTATGAAGCTCTATTGCCCACTCTCATATCAAATGAATGGAACGAAGCTGTTAAGAAGTATTCAATTACTCCTAACGCCTTAGTTGGTGAAGTTCGAATTGCTGAGAATGATATTGAAATAAAGGAGTTAGTTGTACGTCAGAATAGTTCTCAAATAGGATTAAATGGAAAGATTTACAGGGGTAATGGGCGTTCTGATGTCGAATTGGAAGGAAAACTACTCTTAGAGGATAAAGATATACCCGAAATCCTCACCTTAGAATATCCAAATATTAACTGGTTGAAACTTAAAGACTATGAGCTTTCCTTTGCTTTTAACCAGACACCATCGCTCGATAGAATTAATTTGGTTGTAGAAAATGACCTTTCTAGTCCATTAGAAGTTTCTTTTTTACAAGAATACGAATCTAATCTAGACATCAGGGACAGATTATCCGAAAGAAATATTACGGTTCAATTCAATGATTTTAAACTACATGATTGGCTGACAGAATCCAGTGATGCTATACGAGCTAAGTGGGAGGGTAAAGTACATTGGAAGCGAGATTACAGGGATAAAGGAGCTGCCTTAGATTCTTTGATAGGCACCCTAGAGAATCTACAATTAGGGGAGGTATTGGTACAAAATGTATATCTAAACTATAGTCCAATACGATTTACAGAAGGTAGTAATCGGACTTTGCAGCTAAGACTTCCCAATGGTTCGGGTATGAATCTAAGTGATCCAATTACTCAGGACCCGTACTATAGTTTACATGTTGAAGTTGATGATGATAGTGGATCTTTAACTTGGACCGGTACGATTGAACGTTCTCAGACGAGTTGGAATCTACAGAGTCTTTTTAGAATGGAAGAACTATTATTAGCAACAGATGATCAAAATGATAAAATAGCCCTAAATGAGTATTTGAACTCGGAATCCGATTCAAGTTTTCAGGTCTATGCCCAAACTGTTTCAGGTACATTCAATATGAATGGGGATGGCCTAAACATTTCAGAAGCACTTTTTAATGCCAATACCCCATTACTTCAGTTCCCGGATACCAGCTTCACAGATGTTCAACTTTACGCCGATTATATTGTAACCGCCGATAGTTTGCAAGAATTTAGGCTTACCTCTACACCATTGGACTTTCAGTTAAAGGGTCGATATCGCATTCAAGATTTTCCTGTATTAACGCAGCGTTGGAAGTCTTATTTGACGAATGAATCATCACGATGGCTATTAAAGGGAGTCCCCACTAACACGATTCAGCGTTCATCATCTAGTACAAAAGTAACAGCTCAACAGATGGAATGGCAGCTTCAGATTAAAGAAAGTCGAGCTTTAGGATTTATTTTGCCGACCTATGGTATTCATGAAACAAGTATGATTATGAATGGCAGATTAAATGTTGATGAGTCGCGAATGCTTATGAATCTAGATGTTTTTGACCAAGGGTTAATCTTTGATGAATGGCAGTTAGATAGCTTAAATGCACAATGGACTGCTAGCTTCCGTTACGATTCCTCGAGTTTAGATTTTTCAGTTTTAGAATCAAGAGGACAACTTGGATCCATTGAAAAACCAAGTCTACGTATGGCAGATCTACAATGGCAAGCATCTGTACAATCTGACAGCATACACTTTAGTAATAAAATTGGGAGTTTACCTTCAGGAGCATTTATGTCTATGCATGGTGGATTTCATGCAAGTGATACCCTCCATACCATGAGACTTGAAGAATTTGAAGTGGGATCTGGAAGTTATTTATGGGAGAACTTAGACGACATCATAGTGAATTTGGATACTAGTTATCGATTGGGTTTGGAACAAGTGAGTTTTCACAATAATGAGGAGGAGTTGGATATTCGCGGGATTTTTAGTGATGAAGCCACAGATTCTATGCTATTCACTATTCAGAGAGTAAAATTAGATAGGTTATCCGACCTTTTTGCGGTAAAACAAGAATTAAATGGAGTTGTCGATGGCCAATTCTCTACAAGGAGTTTACTCGAAAACCCAAGTATACAGGGGGAGCTGGATATCACCTCATTTTCACTAAATCAACAAATAGTTGGTGATATAAGGCTGCGGTCCGAATTCAACCCGATAATGAAACGTTTTGATACCAATGTGACGGTATTTACGGATTCTCTTCTGTACCCAGATTATTTTACGAGTTCAGAGCGTATTGGTCAAAATGTGGAATTAAATGGATATTTCAAGGCACTTGATACCGATCTTACGTCATCATCCGATACCTTATATTATTTCGACTTAAATTTTACGAATATTGATTTATGGATTCTACCTTTTTTAACTCCTAATGTGTTTTCTGAAATGTCAGGAGTGGCTTCGGGTACGGGTAGCATTTGGGGAGATAGCGAAGGCTATGATTTTGTGGTCGATTATGATATAGGAAATAATGATCCGGTCTTTATTCAGCCACGCTTCCTTGAAACCCATTATTTTGGAACAGGCCCATTACGGTTTTCTAGTGAGGAAGGTCTGGTATTTAACGACTTGTTTCTAATGGATCCTTCAGGAGGTACAGCCACTTTAAGTGGGACCTACAATTTGAATCGATTTGGTCCATTACATACCATAGATCTAACCCTTGAAATGGATGAATTCCACTTTTTGAATACTTCATTTGATGAAGAATTGCCTTTTTTTGGTCAGGGTTATGGGACAGCAACTCTTCGAATGACGGGTACAAATGACGACCCCGTACTTTTTTCTGAAGGTCCTATAATCATAGGGGATTATTCATCGATTGGTCTACCGCTACTGGAAAAAACAGAATTTGAAGAGAATAATAAATTTATTCGGTTCATCGACGATTTTTCATTGATTTCGGACGCTTTAAAATCGAACCGTAATACTTTGTTAAATGGCCAAAATCTCGTAATGGCTACCAATGAAGAACGTAGTTTTACAGAACGTTTCACCCTTGATCTTCAATTTGAATCGTCAAATCCAATGACTATTCAACTGATTTTCGACCCCATTACTGGTGATGTCATAACGGCAAATGGCACGGGTAATATTCGAATTCAATTACAAGACGAGGATTTTTCGGTTTTTGGTCAGTTTGATATCGCCAATGGATATTATAATTTTGTGAGTGGTGATATTTTTACTCGTCGATTTGCTCTAATTCCTGGTGGAACCTTGCGTTGGGATGGAGACCCCATAGACGCAAAATTAGACTTACAAGCACTTTATCAGGCACGGCCAGATATCAATACCTTAACTAGAACCAGAGATCAAATTAATCAAGATCAGGCAGAGCGTGTTCCAGTTGAGTTGGTATTGAATATTGGGGGATCTCTTGAAAGTATAGAAAACGATTTTTTCTTTAGGTTGCCCAATACATTTGAAACACAGCAAAACTCCACTTTAAAAACCCAGATTAATGCATTAAACAGAAATGAAGATGAAAAGTTAATTCAGGCGACTAGTTTTCTATTGATGGGGGACTTTATCCCTTCCTCTACGGCATTGACGGATGCCACAAATACATTAACCAGTAATCTAAGTGGTAGTGCTGCGGTTTTGAATCCATTACTATCTAGTCAGTTGATAAGCCCTTTGCTATCCAATCAAATGAATTCACTTTTACGTAGTGATGTGGGTAGCTTAGATATCGATTTTAACCTTAATACATACAATAACATCGATTTAGGAGTCGCTCTTCGACTATATAATGATCGTATTATTCTTAGTAGAGAGGGGCAGATTACCGGATCCCAATCCTCTATCGGTGATATTGGAGCTACCTATAAAATTAACCAGGCACTAGCACTAACGGCCTTTCACCGCCAGGACCCCACCTTTAGTAACTATTCTGGATCAGATAATTCTCAACAATCTCAGGACATTAATGGAGTTGGTTTAGAAACGGAATGGAGCTTCAGCTCATGGAAACAGTTTTGGAATCAACTATTTGAACCTATTGTAAGCTTTTTTAATAGAAAGGACGAAGAAATCCTTGTTCATGCTGAATAGTCTTAGTCCTGAAAAATTATTACAAAGAACCCTATTTATTTATGAGTCGTAACGACCGATTATCCAGCATGGAAGAAACCATGCTACAATTATTAGAAACACATCCCGAAAAGAAAATTCATCGGGATGAATTCGCACAAATACTAGCTATTCACTCAAAAAAAGAGGCGAAACGTTTACAAAAAGCCTTAAACAGTTTGGTGAACAAACAGAAAGTTCGCATTCACCAAGGTTGGGTTCGACTAAACAGGGATCACTCGGTTATTGAAGGTAGAATTGAGTTTAATCAGCGAGGAACAGGCTTTGTAGTGGTGGATGGAATGGATGAGGATTTCAGAGTACATTCTAAAGATGCTGGCTTAGCACTTGATGGAGATCTGGTTCAAATTAAAGTGCTGAAAACAGGTAAGCAGTCTCGAAATCCAAAAGCAAAAGTTGTAGATGTGCTCGAAAGGGGGGCACCTTTTTATGTGGGTACGCTCCGAAAAACCACTACGAATACTTGGGTTATAGAAAGTGATCGTAAATCAGTGCAACTCGATTTTTATGTACTCAAAGAAGATTTGAATGGGGCACTTGCTAATGAAAAAGTCACTTTCAGCTTGAAAAAGTGGGTCCATAGGCAAGCATTACCACAGGCTCAAATTCTAAGTAGGTTAGGGGCAGCTGGAACCAATGATGCGAACATTCTTTCTATTTTAGCTGAAAATGGACTCATTGCGGAATTTCCACCAGAAGTGGAAAATGAATCCTCTCAAATTCCAGAAACCATTGCTCAAGAGACGATTGATGAGCGTCTTGATTTTCGAGACTCACTGGTGTTTACCATAGACCCGGTCGATGCCAAAGATTTTGATGATGCCTTAAGTATCGAACGATTAACGAACGGTAATTATCGTCTTGGAGTCCATATTGCAGATGTAACCCATTACTTAAAAATGGGAACAGCACTTGATGAAGAAGCACATAAAAGAGCGACTAGTATCTATTTGGTCGATCGTGTAATTCCTATGTTACCTGAACGATTAAGTAATGGGGTATGCAGCCTTCGCCCAAATGAGGATAAATTGTGCTATAGTTGTTTTATGGAGGTTGATACCCATGGACATGTGAAAAACTATGATATAAAGGAAACCGTTATTCATTCTCGTTTTCGGTTCAGTTATGAGGAAGCTCAACAGATAATTGATGGCAGCGATCATGAAATAGCAGCTCAGATTCGATTGGCGGCTGAATTAGCTCAGATATTACTGAAAAAGCGATTTAATGAAGGTGCGATAGATTTTGATAGTCCAGAACCTAAATTTGTTCTCAATGAAACAGGCGAACCAGTAGAAGTTATACTCAAGAAACGACTATTTGCACATCGACTCATTGAAGAATGTATGCTATTGGCTAATCGTACTGTCGCGGAACATGTTCAGCATCTAAGAGAGGAAAAGCCGAAAGCCGATTACCCTTTTTTCTATCGTATCCATGATAAACCGGATGAAAAAAAACTGTTAGATGTTCTCGAGCAACTTAAACCATTAGGTATTTATTTCGAAACTGAAGAATTAGCAAAACCTTCTACGATTAATCAGATTCTAACCGAGGTGAAGGATACTCCCATGGAGTATATCATAAATGGCCTAACCTTACGATCTATGGCTAAAGCCGTTTATGGCCCAGATAATCTTGGACACTTTGGACTAGGTTTTGAACACTATGCTCATTTTACATCTCCCATTCGAAGATACCCCGATGTTATTGTTCATCGGATATTGAAAGCCTATGCAAAAGCTGAAAAGAGTTACGATATGAATCTTCTTCGAAAAGAAGGAGAACATTGTAGTGAGCGTGAGCGTGTGGCTGTAGATGCCGAGCGAGATTCTATTAAATTAAAGCAAGTCGAATACTTAGCCAACCATATTGGAGATATCTTTAGTGGCGTCATTAGTGGGGTAACCGAACGCGGTATATTTGTCACTTTGAATGACATCTATTGCGAAGGGATGCTACGAGTGGGTGATATAGCGGGTGATTATTTCATATATGATGCGCGATCACATGCCTTAATTGGTCGTAGATCTGGTATGAAATATCAATTGGGTGACAGTATTTCAGTCATGGTTGATTCGGTTAATCATCAAAAAAGGCAAATTGACTTTAAATTGTCAAAAGCCAAAAAATAATAGGGCAATTTTAGACCGAAAAAAGATGGTCATAATTGAATGATAAACAAGAAACCTTTCTGTAGTTTCGTTATGTTAGGGTAATACTGAGGGTAATCGCAAACTCGTAATCTGAAGCTAGTATGTTTAATTTGATGAGCAGAATAATCTCTTTCGTTTTATTAGCCATTATTATCCAACTGCCATTGTTTTTCACGGCACAGGCACAGTACGTAAACTTCGGTAAAAACCGGGTGCAGTATCAAAATTTTGAATGGAGATACATCCAATCCAAACATTTTGATATTTATTACTATGGGGATAAAAATTATGAGTTAGCAGAGTTTTCAGCTAAAAGTATAGAATCGGCTTATCAGCAATTGAGTGAAGATTTTAATCACGAAATAGTAAGTCGTATTCCTCTCATAATTTATGATTCTCATAACGATTTTTCACAGACCAATGTAGTGGCTTTGCCTACCAGTGCAGAGGGCATAGGAGGGGTTACGGATAAAATGAAAAACCGGATGACTGTACCTTTCGATGGAGATTATAATGATTTCAGACGCACCCTTCATCATGAGCTAGTACATGCTGTGTTTAACGATTTGTTTTATGGAGGGTCCATTCAATCTATTCTTAGAAATAATATTCAACTAGTATTACCACTTTGGTTTGAAGAAGGGCTAGCCGAGTATATGGCCCTGGGTTGGGATACTAATACCGATATGTTCATTAGGGATGCGGTTATTAATAATTATTTGCCTCCTATACCTTATCTGAGTGGTTATTATGCCTATAGAGGAGGGCAGTCGGTCTGGAATTTTATAGCTGAAGAGTATGGGAGAGAGAAAATTGCTGAAATATTAGAACGAGTAAAAAGTACCCGAAGCGTAGAGGGAGGCTTTCAGCAGTCTATTGGTCTCACCGTAGAAGAACTTTCTGATCGATGGGAAGACGCTCTCAGAAAACGATATTTCCCGGAGGTTGCTGATCGTGATATTGCTGACCGTATTGCAACCTTGATGACAGAGAGGGGGGATTACGGGTCGTATAATACCTCACCAAAAATTTCTCCTCAAGGTGATAGAATTGCATTTATCACTAACAAGCGAGGTTATTTTGATGTCATTGTAATAGATGCTCTCACAAAGAAACGTCTCAAAACTGTTATCAGGGGAGAGGATGATCCCGCATTTGAGGAGTTAAACATACTCAAACCAAACCTGAGTTGGTCACCCGATGGCCGATACATTGCGCTGTCAACCAAAAGCAATGGCTTTGATGAAATTGCCATCATTAACTATGAAACCCTAGAAGTAGAAAAAATCAGTATGGATCAGATGGATGCCATTGGTTCGGTTGCATGGTCTCCAGATGGTAAAAAATTAGCTTTTGATGGAAATATTGGGCCTTATCAGGACATTTTCGTCTATTCTTTGGAAAGCAAAACTCTTGAAAACATAACTCAGGATTTTATATCGGATTATGAACCCAGTTGGTCGTTGGATTCAAAAAGCATTTGGTTTAGTTCTGAAAGAGGAGATTATACTACCCTTAAATCGGCTTCACTTCAGAGTACCTTATTAGAATCCAAGATGATCTACCAAAGCGATATCTATAAAGTTACTTTAGGTCAAGATACCGCTGAAAGAATCACCTTTAGCAACGATTGGGATGAGCATCAGCCTCAGGAGATACAAGGTGGTTTATTGGTCTATCAATCCGATCAGAATGGCATTCAGAATCTCTACCAAATCGAACTAGCTACCAAACAATGGAAGGTGTTAACTGATTTACAAGCGGGAATCTCTCAGTTTTCGATTAGTACAGATGGAACTAGAGTTGCCTTTAGTTCAATAAATGAAGGGTACCTCGACGTATTTTTGTTAAAAAACCCGTTAAATGAAGCCTCTGCTATGAGTTTACGTCCTAACTATTGGGCACAGCGCAGAAGTCTAGAAAGTATGGAAGTCAGAGTCCCTGCCATTAAGTATGCAACGGATATCTTTAGTGAAGGCCTGTTAAGTGGAACCCAAAGAGAGGAAAAAGAAGAACAGGCAGAAAAGCAGAATCCAGATTATAATCCGGCGCGTTTTGAGGAAACTGGAGAAATTGATTTTCGTAATTATGTGTTTTCAGAAGAAGTAGTTTTAGATTCTACTATTGAGTTAGAAAATGAATTTATTTTTGAGCCAGACAACAATATAACTTTAGATGGTAGATATTTACCGAGAGCCTATCGACTTACTTTTTCTACGGATATAGCCTATAGCCCAACGGTGGCAGCATCTACCTATGGCGCTTATGCCTTGACCCAGTTTATGATTAGCGATTTGTTAGGAGATCATCAATTGGCTATGGGGACAAATTTTCAAACCGATTTAAGAAATAGTGATTATACATTGCAGTACGGTTATTTGAAAAACAGAACCAATTGGTTTGCTTCCTATTTCCATACCTCAAGGCAATATCAGACATTTGGTGGGGATTTATTAAGATTTCGAACCTTTGGTGGAGGGTTTAACGTCCAGTATCCATTCGATAAATTCACCCGGGTCGATGGTGGCTTGAATTGGATTGGAATTGCCCGCGATTATGATGCGGTTGCTGCTTATGGAGGTTTGTTCTCATATGGAAGCGTAGAAGCAAGCAATTTGAAAAGTTCATTTCTATATCCCACATTGAGTTTAACCAAAGATGCTACCCTTCCAGGCTTCATAACCCCTCAAGGTGGAATCAGGTATACTCTGAGTTTTTCCGGAAGCCCTGGTTTGGGAACCGATGCTCCAACTTTTGCTTCCGCAATGGCCGATTTCCGCTCGTATATAAATTTAGGATATTCCTATACCATAGCTCTTCGAACAACGGGTGGGGCTTCGATAGGTGCTGATTCACAAACCTACTTTTTGGGTGGGATGATGGGCTGGATCAATTATCAATGGTCCAACAACGGAATTCCATTTGAGCGATTGGCGGATACCTTTTTCACCCAACCTGCCGTTCCACTCAGGGGGCATCGATATAATTCGGTATATGGAGATAAATTTGGTTTATTAAATGCTGAATTCCGTTTTCCACTGTTTGCAGCAGTAATTCCAGGGGCTTTACCCATTTTACCCCTATATAATGTAACAGGGGTAGCCTTTGTGGATGTTGGAACAGCATGGGGTCAAGAGATTGACTATGGACTTACCGATATTAATGGGAATCCTATCGTAAATGACGCTGGATTGGACTTTAGTATTAGTGAGCCTATTACATTCCAAGATGCCAATGGTAACAATTTCTCTTATATCAACGGAGATGTACTTATAGGGTCAGGCTTTGGTTTGAGAACCATTGTTTTTGGTTTACCCTTGCGATATGATGTGGGTTGGGCTTATAACAGAGATGGATTCTCAAACAGGCCCATTCACTACTTTTCTATTGGTATAGACTTTTAACTACTAGCGTCTAAATGTGACTAAGGCTTAATAAAAGTCGTTTTAATAGATAATACACGGTCGTACTGAAGGTTAGGGTCTCTGTATAGTAATACTCCCGTATACGATTGGTTTTCTTTGGTTAATGAACTACTGAGGTAGCTAATATCTAATTCATTACCCTGTTTCAGAGCATAACTATAACGGTAATTACCTTCTTTAAGAAGAACGGGTACTTCAAAGAGTCCTAATTCGGCATTCCAATTCATTTTGTAGTCACGATCCTGCGTCCATTGATTAAAGTCACCAACTAAATAAACTTCTTCACTAGATTTTGGCCGATCTCCCATTGGATTGAATCTAAAAGTAACCTTGGCATAGCGACTGAATCGTTGAGAATTTGGACTTCCAAACATGGATTGCAGTTGATAAGGTATATCACTAAATGAAATAAAATCTTCTTTCAAGGTTATTAGAGGTAACTCGGGATCTTCTTCATAAGCAAAAATTTCTTCATTTCGAAGGGTTAATCCCTGCAATCCAAGCGAATAAAAACGAGTAAAGGCGGGGAATGCCTGCGACTCTTCCAAATAAAATCTTCCTAGCTTTTCCTGTGAATAATCCTTGCCTTTTGCCGGGACTGATGTACGAAGAAACCCATCTTGATAGACGTGCATATCAAGATCAAATACGGGCATATCAACAAATTCAGGCAGACCAAACTCATAAAACAATCGTTCTTTGGCCCCTCCAAAACTACCAGAGTTATAAAGGGTTTCTGACTCGACCATTAGATCCACTTGTTGTTCTGTGATTATAAAAGGTAAGTTGAATAATTCTATTCCCGATGAAAAATCGAGTACATGAATAAAATAATATCCACTAACTAAAAACTGTAGTTTAGCTTGCTCTATGGATAACTGATAGTGATGATAGGGAATCGAATTAGCCATTGAAGGCTCTCCACCTTGAAGGCTTAACTGATTCATACCATCCATGAACCAGGTCTCGGGTAGGGAACTTTTTGTCCAATCACGATTTCTATGGCTAAATTGAATTAAAAAAGTACCGGTGTATTCGCTTAGTTCATCAAAACTTAGGAGTAATCGGTCTCTAGAGTTTAGCCTTAAACTTGGAATTGGAGCATTGGGTTGTGCAGGGTTCCAAAATCGAACACTTTTAATATTAGCGGGGACACTTCGTTGTCCATTTACTAATAACAACGAATTTTTAAGTGGAATAGGAGGTGGTGCCGTGTTAAGGGTGTATGTCGAGGAACACCCCAGCATGAACAATAACAAAAATACAAAAAAACCTTTTGTATAGGTCATGTCAAAAGCCACTCCAATGGCCTCTAAATACCATTTTTGCGGGCCCCTCTAAGCGTATATTTTTATATAGACCATTCGTTACTGGCATCGTCGATTCCATGTCATTTCCCTGCTTTTCGGGGCTGTGATCATAAGTAAACCCAACCTTTAACACCCCACCTTTCACCTTCAAAGTAAACGAATGCTCCCCACTTTTCGAACCCAATAAAGCATGTGCCGACATAGCTGTAGCAATAGCACCTGTACCGCAGGCTAATGTAAAGTCCTCCACTCCTCGTTCAAAGGTCTCTAATTCTATTTCATTCTCATTATTCATAGATGCAAAATTCACATTGGTTCCTTTCGGGTTGAACCGGCCATGATGCCGAACCTCTAAGGCCAATCTAGTCAATTCACTCATGTCTTCCGGGATGCTATCTAGAAATAATACCGCATGTTCGGTATTCGGATACACTTGAAAACAACTCCCAAAGGTATCCTCAATCAATGAAGGAGCGTTGGCCTCTGGAAAGCCTAGTTCGACTATGTTGTTGGATGGGTGAACAAAAGCGGTATATACCTGATCATGTACTTGAAACCGGTGGGTATCAGAAAATCCATTCTGAGAAGCATAAAAGGCTATGCTACGCCCTCCATTTCCACACATCCCTGCATCGCTACCATCACTGTTTCGATATATCATTGTATAATCAGCATCTAGAGTAGTATCGGGGTGAAGAATAAGTAAACCATCGGCGCCAACACCTCGTTTACGATCACACATCGCAGGGCATGCATCAATAATGGTATCTAAGGCTATGTCCAGATTTCTGCTGTCGATAAGAATAAAATCATTGCCAGCAGCTTCCATTTTAATAAAATCAAGTTGATGTGTCATGTAATAATCTTTTTCATTAAGACCCAAGATGTATGGAAGGTAAATGTTCGTACGCTCGATCGGTTGATATCTTAGGTGATAATCCTCTCATTAATCTGGCATAATTCAATGCTAAAACCGTAAATAATAGCTTTGGGTTTACGTTTTGAGCTAGTTCCTTTTTTAGTGGGTGGAGTAGCGATATCATTTGTTCGAAATTGGCCTCTTGCACATGCGTGAGGATATTCTGAATGGTTTCGAGCGCATCGGCATGTATGAGTGAATCGGTGTTTTTACCATGTTGATACACGATGAGATCGCGAAGGAAGGTTTCCATTAATTCAACAAGCTGAATAAGCCCTTCTATATTATGTTTAGAAGTCCAGCTTTGTATAAGATTCTGTACAGATGAGGCATCAATCACAAATGACTTCCGCAAAAAATCTATTACTTCATCTCGAGAATCTTGAATGTCCTCTACGTTTATAGTCTTCGTTTTCCCATAGTTCCCTTGCGTAAGACGAACCAATAGTTTGGCGTCTTTTTCTGGAATACCCTCATGGTTAATTAACGCAAGCTCTACTTCTTGAAGAGTATTCTGACCGAAGGCTATATGTTGGCATCGAGAGGTAATGGTTGGTAGAAGTTGCTCATAGTGATGGGTGGTTAATATAAACATGACACCATCGGATGGTTCTTCAAGTAATTTTAAGAAAGAATTTGCAGTTTCCTTTCGCATGGTTTCTACCATGGTCATAATGACCACTACTTTTTTACCTTGAAAAGGTCGTAGACGAGTAACGGGACGAATATCCGACCGAAAGTATTCAATCGAATAAAAAGCTTGTTTGTTCTTGCTTCGATCCTTTTCGCTGTCTGGGCGATCAACGTATTCAACCAGAGCATAAGAGTCTTCCTTTAACCACTCCAGTCGCGCATTCAATTCGTCTATACTCGAAGAGGTAGGCATGGGAATAAAAACATGAATATCTGGATGTTTGTGCCAAAGTAGGCTACCGGTTTCAGTAGCGTTTACCTGTTCTGCAAATCGTAAGGCGAAGGGGAGTAAGCCGGAACCTTTTGGGCCTGAAAACAAATAGGCATGTGCAATTCTTTCTCGATTTAAAATATTATCCAGTAAGTGTTTAACCCTAGATTGGCCTATTAAATCATTAGCCTGAAACCCCATTAATCCTCCTCCCAAATAAAGTCAAATAACAGCCAACCTGCGATACTCGTTACTCCAACAAAGCCAACTAAAGCTGCGATTTCGGAATTCCACCATTGTTCTAATCCATCTACAAATGCTCGTTTGGTCAACCGGCTCAGTAATAACATAAAGGGTACAAAAAGAGGGATGCTAAGCACAGAAAAAATGGCTCCTTGCCGATCGGCTTGGGAAACAATAGCCGCAATTAAGGTGCAAACAGAAGACAGGCCCATGGTGCCAAAAATCATGATATAAAAGAAAGCCGAATAGGATACAATGCTCCATTTTATTAAAAAACCATACAGCCCAAAACTAAGCGCGTAAATAAGCCAACTGAAACTTAGGTTGTAAAGAAACTTACCTAAGTAAACCGAACTAGGATCCGCATAAATTTGTAGTGTCTGAAAGGTTCCGCGATCGGTTTCTAGAATAAAAGACCGTCCAAGTACCGTGAGCGAAGCAAAAAGAACCACAATCCAAATAAGCCCACTTTTTGGCGTGGGATCTAGTTCTTGAGCTTTTAGAGTGAATAAAATTAAAAGGAGAGAAGCTACTATGAAAGCGGCTACCATATTGAGAGCATATTTCGTTCGAAATTCTACTCTCAAATCTTTTTTAAAAACCGTAAAAACGTGACGCATCATCATAACTTAGTTTACGAAAAAATAGTCTCTTTCACTTTATTTGTTTCATTTTCACTTTGATAGAATTACTGCTAGCTTCCTATATTCTTTAGCTACAAAATCTCACTATTCATGCATATACACGAGTTACTTTCACCCGAACACATCATACTCGATTTACAAGTAGTGGATAAATTCCAATGTATTCATGCCCTAGTCGATTTATTCTCGCCTACATTGTCAGAACAGACATTGACTCAGGTACGAGAGGCGGTCATTACTCGTGAATCAATTATGTCTACAGGCGTAGGTCAGGCACTCGCTATCCCACATGGAAAAACGGAGGCCTTAGCTGAGAGTTTTGCTGCTTTTGCTCGGCTAAAATTCCCTTTAGAATTTGACTCAATCGATCATGTGCCGGTTCAATTGGTTTTTTTATTAGTGGGACCACATTCCGATCATCGTAATCACATTAAACGATTGAGCAGGATTTCAAAGCTAATGAATCACCTAGAATTTCGAGAGGGTTTATATCAGGCTAAATCTCCAGAACAGGTTATAGATGCTATAAAACAAACCGAGCAGATCTACTTTTAAATTCAATTTCATAGTTTATAACTTCAAGCAAAACCCAATGCATTCTACAAAGTTCATGAAACAGTTTATTCTTCACACCCAAATGTTATCCACATGGTTTCAGGTTTTAGTAATACTTGGAGTTTTTTCATATGCTGCTCTTGCTCAAAGTGTTCAGGATCTATTGTTTCAATCCGATAGTAAAGGCGTTCATTGGTCGGTAAGTGTGAGAAACAGTGAAGGAAACGTATTAGAAGAGTGGAATGCCGATAAATGGATGGTACCTGCATCGAATATGAAGCTAATCACGTCATCAGCGGCCCTGCATGAATTAGGGGCAAACTTCACGTATAAAACCTCTATCTATGGCGATGGTTATTTAGAGGATTCAGTCTGGGTTGGTGATTTAATGGTGGTAGGAAGCGGTGATCCTACTATTTCAGGATTTTTGTATGGCGAAAATAGGTACCACGTTTTTGAGAATCTTCGTTCTGTTCTCTTGGAAGCTGGAATTTCGTCATGGACGGGGCAGTGGGTAGGTCTTTTAGGATATTTTGATGCTGAAACCTATCCTAAAGGATGGGATTGGGATGATCTAAACTTTTACTACGGGGTTGAAATCAGCGAACTTAGTTTCAATAACAATGCTGTGGACTTAGTTGTTCAAGCAGATGGACAAACAGGTGACCGGCCCGAGATCACTTGGTTTCCGGATAACACCGATTATGTCACCATGGTAAATGAGCAAATTATTGGTGAAGAGGCCTCCAAATATGATGAATTTTACAGGCGATCTTGGGAGTCTAATATTCTCTATCTGGCCAGTAGTTTGCCTCCAGGCTATGAAGAAACCGAATCTTTAGCCATACATGATGCTCCTCGTTTTTTCATGGATTCATTCGTGAAATATCTTGCCTCTAATCGCATGATGAGTGAGCAATTCTCAGAAAAACCTTTTCGGGTTGAAAGGAGGTGGCCCAATACTTTTAAAGCCCCAATAAATGCTTCGAGAGAAAAGGTCGGCACTTCGTTATGGACCGGTTATGAGGCTATTTGGACTAATGAAGAAGTCTTGGATGCACAGCATAATTGGACCCTTTTAGGAACCCATGAATCTAAACCATTTTCAGATATTATAAGTTGGCTTAATAAAGAAAGTGATAATTTTTTCGCCGAAATGGTTCTTAAAACACTGGCGGCGGAGAGGCTAGGGCAACCAGGAAGTACAAGCGGTGGAATTGAGGTGGTGCGCAATACATTAGGTTCTTTGGGATTAGATACCACCTATGTGGTTATGAGAGATGGATCAGGCTTGGCGGGGGGTAACTTTTTAACTACTTCCACTATTTCCGAACTGCTGTTTATTATGAGTGAACATACAGAATCCGAAGCATTTATATCGAGTTTACCGATTATGGGTGAAGATGGTACGCTTCATTATCGTATGAAACAAAGTCCATTGAGGGGGCAGGTTTTTGCCAAAACAGGCTACGTTGGTGGGGCGAGAAGTCTAAGTGGATATCTGTTTACCCAATCGGGTGAACGACTGATCTTTAGTTTATCTGCCAATAATTTTGTGGATAAAGTCTCTAGAATTGATGCGGTACATGAGCAGATATTAACGTACCTTTATTACCATTATTAGTGGTTTGGAATTGGGTCAATTAATAAATGGATTGTTTATGCCAACAATGACCCAAACATAGGAACATATTATGAGTGCTGAAATTATAGATGGTAGTAAAGTAGCTGCCTTACTTCGACAACGAGTACAGGAAGATGTACAAGAATGGTGCGCAAAAGGTAATCGGCGACCGTTTCTGCAAGTGATACTCGTAGGAGATGACCCCGCATCTATTGTCTATACAGGTACCAAGACAAAGGCATGTATGGAAGTTGGTATCGATACCGATACGATGGTACTACAAGACACTATTTCCGAGTCAGAATTAAAGGAAATTATCCACGCATGTAATACTAATGACGAAATAGATGGTATTCTGGTTCAAATGCCTTTACCCAGTCATTTATCACAACACTCGGTCATAGAAGCCATTGACCATCGTAAGGATGTTGATGGGTTTCATCCTATGAATGTTGGGCGCTTATCACTTAATCAACCTTGCTTTAAGAGTTGTACGCCAGCAGGTATTATGGAACTTTTGAAACATTATAGCATTCCAGTGAAATCTCAGCATGCCGTAGTTGTTGGTGCTTCAAACATCGTAGGTAGTCCCATGGCTGTGATGTTGTCTAGAGAAAATTCTTCGGGCAAAGCGACTACCACCATTTGTCACAAATATACCAGGGATTTAACGGCGCATACCATACATGCCGACATTTTAATAGTTGCTGCGGGGCAACCTCAACTCATTAAAGCCGAAATGGTAAAGCAGGGTGTTGTGGTTATTGATGTAGGCATTAATCGAGTGGCCGATGAAACCAACGAGAAAGGTTACCGATTGGTGGGAGATGTCGATTATGATTCTGTGAAGAAAAAAGCCTCATGGATTACCCCTGTACCAGGCGGTGTAGGGCCTATGACTGTTGCTATGCTCATGAAAAACACCTTACTCGCAGCAAAAAAATCACTCTATCCAAATTAGTTGGTGTAATGGTGACATAATGGTGTCACCCTGGGTGTTTAGTTTACTCCTGAACATAAACAAAACAGGAGAATCCAATGAACGCATCATTACCTACACCCATTTTTCAACCCGCAAGCAGAATTCCCTCGAAGCGGGTTATTAAGAGAAATAAAAATCGATTCATAAACCCACTACTCGATCGCATTCATCATGAGAGTGAACGGGAGTACAAAGATTTACAAGAAGCCTTCGAACTCATGGGATGGGGACAGTTACCCGACAGTCTAAAAATTGAAATCTACGATGATGTGAAAGCCATCGTAAAGGAGCTGCAAGGAAGCTATTCAAGTTGTGATCCCTATGTGAAAAATAGACGTAATCGTGTTTATTATTGGGTGCAGTCCTTTTTGGATGGAGTATCAAGTCTTGAAACAACTATTGAGGTTTTAAAAATACCGAGCTTATAAATTTAAATTTTGGCATTAATTACCGGGAAGAAGTTTGTATCTTGGCAAAACCGAAAAAAATCTTCTTCCCTATGTCGAAAGCTAAATCCTCTAATGCTGAACGTATTTCTAGACAAGGGCTCACCTATGACGATGTGCTTTTGGTCCCTCATTATTCTCAGGTATTGCCTCGGGATGTTGATATTAGCGTACAACTAACTCCTACTTTACGGTTAAATACCCCCATATTGAGTGCGGCAATGGATACTGTTTCAGAATATCGCCTAGCCATAGCGCTCGCTCGAGAAGGAGGGATTGCAATGTTGCATAAGAACATGAGTATCGAGAGTCAGGCAGAACAAGTCCGATTAGTAAAGAGAAGTGAGAGTGGAATGATCGTGGACCCTGTAACACTAAAAGCCGATGCTTTGGTGCAAGATGCTAGAGATTTGATGGCTAGACACCGAATTGGGGGTATTCCAATTGTAGACGAGCATGGTACCTTAAAAGGAATCGTTACAAATCGAGATCTACGGTTCGAATCCAATATGTCGAAAAAGCTAGGGGATATCATGACCAAAGAGCCCCTCATTACCGCCAAGCAGGGCACGAATCTGGTTCAAGCCGAAGAAATCCTTCAGACACACAAAGTTGAGAAGCTACCCATTGTAGATGAACACCAAAAACTCGTTGGGCTTATCACGTTTAAGGATATTGAAAAGAAGATGAACTTCCCCAATGCATGTAAAGATGAATTGGGAAGGCTACGTGTGGGGGCAGCCGTGGGAGTTACGGCCGATACCATGGAAAGGGTAGCGGCACTGGTTCATGCAGGTGTAGATATCATCACTGTGGATACGGCACATGGTCATTCGGAAGGGGTTCTTCAAACTGTAGCTGCCATTAAAAAGAACTATCCTACTCTTAATGTCATTGGAGGAAACATTGCGACCCGAGACGCGGCTAAGGCATTGGCCGATGCTGGTGCTGATGTGGTTAAAGTAGGGGTTGGTCCTGGGTCAATTTGTACTACCCGAATTGTTACTGGAGTAGGAGTACCGCAGTTAAGTGCGGTAATGGAAGTCAGTGATTTTTGTAGGGAACATGGAATTGGCTTGGTTGCCGATGGTGGTATTAAGCAAACCGGTGATATACCAAAAGCTATCGCTGGTGGAGCTGATGTAGTAATGATGGGCTCCATGTTTGCTGGGGTGGATGAAAGCCCGGGTGAAACCATTATATATGAATCTAGAAAATACAAGTCCTACCGAGGTATGGGTAGTATTGGGGCGATGAAGAAAGGTTCAAAAGATCGTTATTTTCAGGATGTGGAAGATGATTTGAAAAAATTGGTTCCTGAGGGAATAGAGGGGCGCGTTCCTTATAAAGGTTATTTAAGTGAGGTTGTTCATCAGATGACGGGTGGATTGAAAGCCGCTATGGGTTATTGTGGAGCTGCTGATATCACGGCTTTAAAGCAGGCTCATTTTGTGCAGATTTCAGCTGCTGCATACAAAGAAAGCCATCCTCATACCGTTCAAATAACCAAAGAAGCACCAAATTATTCGGTATAATTTTCCCGTATTCAGATACGATGAAAGAACTGCTATTTATTGTGTACTTTTTTCCGCCAATGGGTGGCAGTGGAGTTCAGCGTCCTCTAAAATATGTTAAATACCTGAATAAGTTTGGATGGAAACCTATCATTTTGGTACCTGAACCGGGTCGTTATCATCGGTTCGACAGGCACCTAGCAGATGAACTCGAGCAACTCATTGAAGAGGATAAAGTTGTTATCTATCGTGTACCTGGGGGAACTCCATTGCATTGGGGTACTACGAAAAAACAATGGAATCCCAGGCCATTAGTTGCACGATTCTTACGACAACTCTCCCTATTATTTCTTTTGCCAGATAACAAAAAGGGTTGGATACCTCATGGATTAGCTAAAGTTCATGAAATTATGGATACCCATGACATAAAAGCCATTTATGCAACTGCTCCACCATATAGTAATCTGATGTTGGCCAGCGAAATAAAAAAGATGTATGAACTTCCGCTAATATATGATTTCAGAGATGATTGGTTAGAGAGTCATTTGATACGTTATCCAAGTTTTCTGCATCGTTATTGGATGAGACATTTAGAGAATAAGACATTAAAAGTTGCCGACACGATTATTGCAAT
>CAKZLH010000109.1 GCA_937125285.1 uncultured Balneolaceae bacterium
GCTGTCTTTGCTCATCCCGATGACGCTGACTCCAAAATGGGGGGTACGGCAGCTTTAATGGCTAAAATGGGCCACAATGTAAAGTTTGTTTCTATCACCAACGGTGATGCTGGACACCATGAAGAAGGGGGTGGTATGTTAGCTAAACGAAGACGTGCCGAAGCCCAAGAAGCTGCTCGACAATTAGGTATTGCAGAATACACCGTACTCGATAATCACGATGGTGAGCTTTTACCTGAACTGCATATTCGTCAGCAGGTTATCCGAGAAATCAGAAAATGGGATGCGGATGTGGTACTTGGCTTACGTCCAAATGACTATCACCCTGATCACCGTTATGCGGGTGTATTGGTACAGGATGCCGCTTATATGGTAGTTGTACCGAATGTAACTCCCGACACTCCACCATTGAAGAAAAACCCCGTGTTTTTGTATATGAGTGATGGTTTTCAAAAACCAAACCCATTTTCACACGACGTTGTAGTGGGTATTGATGAGGTCTTTGAGCAAAAAGTTAGAGGTTTAGATGCGCATAGATCTCAAATGTATGAGTGGCTACCTTGGGTTGGTGGACGTTTAGATCAAGTTCCCGATGGCGATGAAGAACGCTTTCAGTATTTACTGAACTCTTACACCAACCGTAGCCGAGTTTCTGACGAGCAACGAGCAAGTCTAGAAAAGTGGTATGGCGCTGAAAAAGCGGCTTCTTTCCGATTTGTTGAGTCCTTTGAAATCTGTGAATATGGACATCAACCAACTGATGATGAGATTCGAGCAATATTCCCAATGCTCAACGATAATTAAAAAGCTTTAGATGAATCCTATGATAGGGATTCATCTTTTTTACTCTTATTTAACTAACCAATACCATGTCTCGTAATTATTT
The DNA here is from genome assembly GCA_937125285.1 of uncultured Balneolaceae bacterium. Taxonomy (GTDB): domain Bacteria; phylum Bacteroidota; class Rhodothermia; order Balneolales; family Balneolaceae; genus UBA1275. The sequence continues at coordinate 887 of CAKZLH010000109.1, forward strand.
TATGGTTGGGCTTATTTTGCTCACCTTCTTTGTAATTTCATTTTTAACCAACATTATTGGTCCGCTCGTACCAGAGATTATCGAGGACTTTGAGCTTAGCCTTACCCTGGTAGCTTTACTGCCGTTTGCTTTTTTTATTGCTTATGGAGTAATGTCCATTCCAGCTGGTATACTCATTGAACGTTATGCCGAAAAAAAAGTAATGATACTCGCCTTTGGGGTAGCATTTTTTGGTGCACTACTCTTTTCCATAATGCCCGGTTATCGCATCGCCGTATTGTCGCTCTTTTTAATTGGTACAGGTATGGCCATGCTACAGGTTGCCATTAACCCTTTACTACGAGTATCGGGTGGAGAGGAGCATTTTGCATTTAATTCCCTTATTGGTCAGCTATTTTTCGGCGGTGCTTCTTTTTTAAGCCCACTCGTGTATTCCTATTTGGTTTTGAATATGGGTGCTGAGGATAATGGATGGTTTTTAGCCACCTTAAGTAGTTTAGTCCCTGATGCTTTACCATGGGTATCTCTGTATTGGTTATTTGCCCTGGTTTCTCTGCTTATGATGGTAATTATAGCTGTCTCAAAGTTCCCAGAGGTAATCAAGAATGAAGATGAGAAAGTAGGTGCATTGCAAACGCATTTAGATTTATTGAAAGACAAAAAAGTTATTCTATTCTTCTTAGGAATTTTTACTTATGTAGGTACCGAGCAAGGGGTCGCGAACTGGATGTCTGAATTTTTGTCTACCTACCATGGCTACGATCCTCAAACTGTTGGGGCGTCTGCGGTTTCTACTTTTTGGGGGTTAATGACGGCTGGTACCGTGTTAGGACTCTTCTTATTAAAGGTAATGGATAGCCGTAAAGTACTCATCATCTTTACATCCATCGTATTGATTTGTTTGGCACTGGCATTATTCGGATCCGCTAATGTTTCTAGAATTTCTTTTCAAGCGATAGGATTCTTTATAGCCGTAATGTGGCCGATTATTTTTTCACTTGCACTTAATTCCATTGAAGAACATCATGGTTCCTTTTCTGGGATACTGGTCACCGGTATAGCTGGTGGGGCGATCGTTCCTCTAATTGTTGGATCACTGGGTGATCTATTTGGATTGCGCATGGGTATGTTATTCTTATTTATTGCCTATGGATACATTTTGAGTATAGGATTTTGGGCAAAACCTATCATTACCAACAAAACCATCGATTTCGGCTCGAAGGATAACTAATTATGTTACTTGGGATTGATCTTGGTGCTACAAATGTACGCGTTGGACGTGTAGTCGGTCAGGATCTAGCCGAAGTCGTTAGTGCGCCAATCGCACAGTCAGAAGACCCGAATACCTTGTTGAATCAAATGAAAGAGCTTATTCAACAGACGCTTCACGCTGATGTAAAAAGCATAGGTATTGGAGTTCCTAGTGTAGTGGATGTTGAACAAGGGATCGTATACGATGTGCAAAATATACCCTCTTGGAAAGAAGTTCACTTGAAAGCTGAAATCGAGAGGGAATTTGGCCTTTCAACCTGGGTGAACAATGATGCCAATTGTTTTGCTTTAGGAGAGCGTTATTTTGGACAAGCTCAGCATAAAAAACATGTTATTGGTCTTATTATAGGAACAGGATTTGGCGCGGGGGTTATACTAAATGGAACCTTGGTTTCAGGGGCTCATTGTGGAACGGGTGAGGTGGGTATGCTCCCGTATCAAGGATCCATATTAGAACATTACTGTTCTGGCCAGTTTTTTGAACGTTTTTTTAGCGAAAGTGGCGCTGAAGTATATCAGAAAGCGATTTCCGGTGATACAGAAGCTCAGTCAAAATATCGTAGTTTTGCCAAGCATATAGCCGAAGGTATTAAAGCTGTTCTATATGCTTATGACCCTGAAATGATTGTCCTTGGAGGGGCTACCTCACAAGTATGGTCATATATAGAAGATACCGTTTGGGAAGGCCTTTCCAACTTTGCCTACCCACAATCATTAAAAAACTTAATCATAACCCCGTCTCATTTAGAACATGTAGCCGTACTGGGAGCTGCGGCACTTGCTATGGATGCTATGTCTTCTAAATGATACGGTAAATCAACTCACTATGAAATCCTTCAACTTTTCCTTTCTCATCATAGCTGCTATTGTGAGTCTAAGCACATTAAACTGTAGCTCTAATTCTAGTACGCAGAAAATTCCTATAGAGATTAAAGATCATCAACCTGATGCCCCGCAACTGATGGGACTTCCCATTCCAGAGGGTACGTTGTTTTCACCTGATCATGTACGAGTATTGGATGCTTCGGGTAAAGAAATACCCTCTCAAATAACTAAAGTGAGTACTTGGGCACCTGCCGATGAGTCGATTAAGTGGATTTGGGTCTTTTTCTTTTCCACCGAAGATCAGAAGTATACCGTAGAGTATGGTGATCAGGTTCGGAACGGTCGATTATACGACCAAGTGCTAACGGTGAACAACAACCAACGCCCCACAGGGGAAGTGGAAGTTAACACCGGCCCACTTCGTTTTACTGTTGAAAAAGGATTGGGTGGTGGATATATGAACGCTCCACCTTCCAGTGGATTCATGGACAAAGTGGAGTTAGATTTGGATGGAGATGGATTTGATGAAAAAGATCTTATTGCTACTGGAGCACCTGGTCGAGCTAACTTCTTAGATATTTTAGACGATGCTGGCTTAGATCCATCCAGAGCGGTAGTCACTAGAACCGTTAAAGAACTAGGTACTGGACCACTTCATGCAATTATTCGGGTTGAAGGTACCTATCACTACTCTAGAAAAGACAACAATTCAGCTCCCTTTGTAATGCGAATTCATGCGTATGCTGGCAAGAGTTATGTTCGTGTACAGCACACCTTTGTCTATACTGGAGTCCCCGATAAACACAAAAAGCAGTCCGGTGAATACGAGGCAATTGCTACTCAAATGGATGACATCATCGATCCTACACCTTTAAATAGTGACCCAGGATTCGTACAACCCAACGATAGAGTTGCAGCACTTGGTTTAACGCTAGATTATAAACTAGGTGAAGCAACCCAAGTGTATACTCAGTCCTATGAAGGGGCCTGGTATGCACCGGAATCGACTACCCTTCACCGAGCTAGTTTAAATGGAAATAAAGCATATTCATTGCTACAAACAGGACCAAATCCTTCTCAGATACCACCACTTGCCAATTCAGATGCTGATAGTCGAATGGAAGGTGTTTTTGAAGCTAGCTGGGGAGTGGATGGAGAGGCTAAGCAACAAGCAGAGCGAGCTCCCGGATGGATAACGGTGGCTGATGATGAACGAGGCATTACGGTAGCTTTCGATCAATTTTTCGAGGAGTACCCAAAAGAATTTTTTGTTGATGATGCAGCAAAATCACTGAATGTATATGCTTGGAGCCCCAATGTTGAACCTTTAAGCTTTGCCAAAAAAGACAATAATAACGATAGCGGCATGATTGCTAACTTTGCGCAAGGTCTGGCTAAAACCACCGATATGATCTTTTATTTTCATGGTATGAATCAGGAAAACTCAGCCTCGATTCAGTCGATAGACGATGCGGCCTCCCAGGTGGCTACTTTGATGAATCCACCTGTGGCTCATGCCGCACCTGAGTGGTATGCCTCTTCGGAAGCTTTTGGAAAAATGGCTTCTTCCTCACCTAAGTTCTCGGATTACGAGCGACATTTGGATTATAAATTTGAGTGGATGCGATTTAACCAGCAATGGGAGCCATGGTATGGAATGCTTAATTACGGCGATTTCTTAACCTATTATTATCGTAATGAATGGCAGATGTGGACCAATAATGAACCTGCCAATGACTATATGTGGTGGTTGCAATTCATGAGAACGGGTAATCCAGATTATTACCGAGTGGCAAAAGCGAGTAGTAAGCATACCATGGATGTAGATAATGTTCACTGGCCCAAAGGACCTAGCTACTTTGGTGATACCAATGAATCGCTCCATGCCCTACAAGCGGCAGCACAACCAGAAGGCTCCCCATATATAGGGATGGGAAGACGTCATGCGGATCAACATTATACCTCATTATTAAGTGCTCATGTCTGGGTTGCTGGATGGGTAGCTTCCTACTATTTGGATGGTAATCATCGAGGCTTAGAAGTTGCAAAGGAAACGGGAAACTACTACGTCAAACGAGTGTTTGGAGATCACGGTTTGAAAGGGCGCAGGCTCTATTTATCGGTCTGGAATTTAGCCGAAATTGTAGATGCGACCAAAGATCCTGTATATGAGGCCGAATTAATGGATCGAGTTGAACGTATGATTCAATTGCAATATCATCCTGATCAAGGACATTCTATTGTGATTAACCGATATGGTTATTCGCAAGTTTACGTAAGCAATGGTATGCGTAAAGTGATTCAAATGACCAATGACGATCGCTACAAACAATCCATTATCGATCATGCTATTCGACTAAGAGATGTGCCGCCATACAACCACGATATGGAATCCTATCTATCTTCCATAAGCAGTTTGGTTATTGGATATGAGTATTCTGGTGAGCAAAGCTTATTAGATGAGGCAGTCAAAAGAGCTGAAGCATTAAAAACGGACGCATTAGAAAAAGATTTATGGGCCTTTGATAGTCAAAGAGCACTATCGGATGCTTTAGAGGAAGCAAGTCATTTGCCAAAACGAGAAGGTGGATTTCGACCTGCTATATGGCAAATGAGTAATGGATTACGCATTTTTGGTTGGACAAGTATTTATAACATTCCTTATTTAGAATATTGGCTTGATGATTAATAATATCGATATAGGTCGTATTGGCATACTGTTGGGACCATTGGTTCTCATTAGTATGTTGTTATTACCCGCTCCAGAAGGGCTTAGCGAAGCTGGTTGGAATACTGCGGCGGTCACAGTATTTATGGCCATTTGGTGGATCACCGAAGCGGTGCCTATTTCGGTGACGGCACTCCTGCCCATTGTTCTATTTCCCTTATTAGGGGTTCAGAGTATCGCGGCATCTACTGGCCCATATGCGAATCCATTGATTTTCCTTTTTTTAGGAGGATTTATCTTAGCCATAGCTATGGAGAAATGGGAACTGCATAAAAGAATTGCCCTTGTGATTGTATCCAAGGTAGGGGTGGCACCAAAAGCCATTATCTTTGGATTCATAGTAGCCGCAGCCTTTTTAAGTATGTGGGTGAGTAATACAGCCACAGCTATAATGATGCTCCCCATTGCCTTGTCTATATTGGCATTGATGGATAAGGGGATTCAAGAACATGGACATGACCCCTCAGATTCGGGTCAAAAAACCAATTTTGAGATTGCTCTTATTCTGAGCATCGCATACGCATGCAACATAGGAGGAATGGGGACACTTATAGGCACCCCTCCGAATGCACTTCTGGCCGCTTTCATGCTAGAAAATTATGGGGTTGAAATCGGTTTTTTTCAATGGATGAAAGTAGGCGTGCCCCTGTTGGTGGTTTCTATACCTTTGCTTTTTTACATGTTAACACGTGTCATTTACCCCATTAAAATAAAAGAAATCCCAGGGGGTGAGAAACTCATCGCCAATGAATTGCATCAACTGGGTCCTATGAATGCTCAGGAAATCAAAGTTGGGATTCTGTTTGTTTCAGCGGCCTTACTATGGGTTTTTAGGCCACTACTTTCCGGCATCTTACCTGGACTTTCCGATGCAGGGATCGCTATAGGAATATCAATTGCATTATTTTTAGTTCCAGCTGGTAGAGTAAAAGAGAGAGATGCCACCCTATCGGAGGAATTACAAGGAGGTAATTTTGAGGGATTATTGGAATGGAAAGATGCCAATCGATTACCCTGGGGAATTTTGCTATTATTTGGTGGGGGCTTAAGTATGGCTTCAGCCATTAGTTCAACGGGATTGGCTAGTTGGATTGGAAACGGCATTGGAGGTTTGCAAAATTGGCCGGTACTACTTTTGGTTGTCATCGTAATTGCTTTAATGGTTTTCTTAACCGAAATGACCAGCAATACCGCTTCAACAGCCACCTTCCTGCCCATACTGGCATCTATTGCCATAGGTCTAGGTGAAAATCCTTTGTTGTTTGCTATTCCAACCGTCTTGGCAGCATCATGTGCATTCATGTTACCGGTTGCAACTCCGCCCAATGCCATTGTCTATGGAAGTGGGCGAATTTCAATTCCTGAAATGAGTCGAGCTGGATTGTATTTAAA
>CAKZLH010000110.1 GCA_937125285.1 uncultured Balneolaceae bacterium
GGCTTCCATAGGTTCCCAATAACCCATATAAATTTATGAGAATCGTTTTCATCTTTACACTGTTTCTTACCACTGCAGCTTTTGCACAGCAACCCGACAGCGCTAGTACTACTCCAGATCACAAACCAATTGATGTTTTGTCCGTATTTAGTGATAGCTTCAGAAATGTTGCTAATACAAATTTTTATGCGAATTGGAATCAGGCGACCCAAGTAAGCATAATAGAAATTGATTCAAATCAGGTGCTTAAATATTCTAATTTTAATTATCAAGGTGTAGAGTTGGGAAGGACTTTAGACGTTTCCCATATGGAGTTTTTACATGTAGACGTTTGGACTGCAGATGGATACGGCCTAGAAATGCAGTTAATTGCTCCCGGCCCAGAAATAGGAAAACGTGGAACTGTAATCACACAAAAAAATGAATGGATAAGTTTCGATATACCACTATCCGAATTTGAATTTGGTAAATTTAACTTTGAAGAAGTTTTCCAATTAGCATTTGTTAATTATGGCACAACAAGTGACCCTACGTTCTATTTAGATAACATCTATTTCTATAGAAGCGAAACTCCCGACAGCCTTGATGGATATTTAGTTGACCTAACCGTAGATGGTACCTCTTTGATTAATTTTGATCCAAACACATTTAATTATGTAGTTGAATTACCTGGTAATCTGAGCTCAGTTCCCCAAATCTCAGCAACGCTTAGTAATGACCAAGCGCAATTAACTATTCAACAAGCATCTCAAATACCTGGGCAAGCTATCATTGAGACCACCGCCCCAGACGGATTAACTACAAAAAGATATACGGTTGATTTTTTAACCGTTTCGGTACCACAGGAACCTGCTCCAACTCCACCCGCTAGAAATCAAAGTGATGTTATTTCAATTTATAGCGCAGCTTATGAAAACAGAGCGAATACAAATTTCAACCCAAATTGGAGCCAAAGCACCAAAGTGAGTGAATATGCTATCGGCGATGAATTAGTGCTTAAGTATGACGACTTCAATTATCAGGGCACCGAACTCAGTGGAAGTGTGAATGTAAGTGGCATGGACTACCTACACGTTGACCTTTGGACCCCAGATGCAAGCGGGGTCAATTTGTCAATTATCAGCCCAGGTCCACTCGAAACACCTGTTTCCTTACCCATCGTCAAAAGCACTTGGCGAAGTTATGATATCCCACTCAGTTCCTACTCTAGAGTAGTAAATCTAAATGAGGTGTTTCAATTTAAGTTTGATGATGCGGGCAGAGGTGATAAACCTACCTTATATATTGACAACGTATATTTCTATAAAGGAGAGCAAAATCTAAGCTCCGATGCTACTTTAAGTGACATATATATCGATGGTGAAGGATTGGCAAATTTCACACCCGAACGCCTAAGCTACACCTATCAACTTGCATCCAATGCCTCACAAGTACCCCTTGTTCAAGTATTTGTGACGGATACAACTGCTCGTTACACCATAGCTCCTGCTTTGGATGTTCCTGGAACGACCGTCATTGATGTTGTGGCAGAGGATGGAGAAACCACACAACGGTATGAGATTGAGTTTACAAAAGTATCGGCTTCTTCCGACGCCAGTTTAGCTTCTATTCATATCAATGGAAATGCGATTGAGTCATTTTTATCCCATCAAATGCATTATGACTATCCTTTATCATCGGGAAGTAACGAAATCCCAAGCATAGAGGTTGAAGCAACCAACTCATCGGCAAGTATTCAATTATTTGAGGCAACAAGCATACCGGGGAGTGCCTACATAAAAGTAATTTCTGAGGATTTATCGGACTCAAGTCTTTATTCCGTGTTCTTTCATCCAGAAAATTTGCTTTGGTGGGATGAATTTACTCGCCCGCAGCTGAATGCTCAATTCTGGAACTATGATGAAGGTAACGGGTGTGAAGATGGACAAAACCTTTGTGGGTGGGGTAATAATGAGTTACAGAGTTACTCTAGAGATCATGTTACAATAGAAGAAATCCCAGGTGAAACACGCAATACGGCCTTGGTTATAACAGCCGATTCACCTTCATCTGGTTCATTTAGATCGGGTCGTGTTCAAACTCAAAATAAAGTTGA
>CAKZLH010000111.1 GCA_937125285.1 uncultured Balneolaceae bacterium
ATTTTAGCCACATCCACGCAGTAACAACCAATATCCAAAAGTGCACCGCCTCCAATGTCAGCTTGATTTCGAACATTCTCGGGATCGTTGTTGAAATAACTAAACATGGAATTTACGTGTTGAACCGTCCCAATCGCCCCAGCATCCAGTTGATCTAAAATGTAAGCCCATTGTGGGTGGAATCGATACATAAATGCTTCCATCACTCGGACGGAAGGAGTGTTTTTTTGGGCCTGAATGAGTTGATCCAACTCTCCAACGGTCACGGCAATCGGTTTCTCGCAAAGCACATGTTTACCCTGTTCCATCGCTTGAATACTGAGAGGAACATGTAAATGATTAGGGGTTGGATTATAAATTATATCGATATGGGGATCCGCAAACAACTCTTCATAAGAGCCATAGGCTACGGGTATATCGTGCTTTTTTGCGGTAGCTTTCGCTTTTTCAAAATCTCGTGAAGCAATAGCTACCACTTCAACCTGATCCAATTCTTTTAAGGCGGGAATAAACCTGCTTTGGCCAATATTAGCCGTGCTTAGTATGCCCCAGCGCCACATCTTCTTACTCATGATTTTTGCTTTTGCGTGTTAACCCCTCAATTTGGATTTAGGATGGTGAATAAATCTGATTGATGACTCCGGCCAATCGAACTCCAGCCTGTAGTAAACGCAGTTGAACCGCATCAAAATTTTCGAACATGTATTCGTACCCTAAGCGCCCATTTTCTGGCAGATCATATACTTGAGTAAGCATCGCCTGGGACTCCATGGCCCAATCGTACCAATGGGTAGATTGCCACTCCGAAATAAGCTCTGAACTGAGCCCATCGTCTATAAAATCGGCTAGTTCGGTAAAGCTTAACTGCTTGGAATCAATCATTTCGCTATCCCACACGCGGTGCAGGTTGGAACGTTCCCCAAACCATTCGAGCCGAACATCGTTGCCCCCTCGATCGGTACCATTACCAACGTGTAGCGGCTGGTGTAAGTCACCGATAAGGTGAACCAATACTTTTAAATGAATGGCTTCTTGCTCGGGGCTAAGACCGCCTTGGCTTAGCTCGCTTACCACCTTATCCAAGGCCCAAAGTACATCGCCGCCTTCGGCTTTTTCAGCCGTTTCATAGGTCTGACCCGGAGGTATGGTTACGTAGTGCCAAGGCCCCATGTAATCAAAAGATCGGTCTGAGCGAATCTCATCCATCCAAGTACTCACTTCCGCCAGTGAATTTCCCTCCAAGACTCGAGTAACCGCTTCTTGAGCTTCGGGACTTAGGAGTTCTTGAGC
>CAKZLH010000112.1 GCA_937125285.1 uncultured Balneolaceae bacterium
TTATCGGAAAGTGAAGGTTTGGCTGTGTTTCGTATTCAACCCGGAAAAAAAGCACAATGGTTATATACCAATGACGGCATGCAAAAAAGGGGCCGCATTATAGAAAGTGACATTCGCTTTGCCTACCTGTATGGCAGTGGTACCCGGCTCACCATTCTGGAACCCACCTCTGTTTTGGGAGTATATTCGTCTACTTTTTTACCGAAAGAACCCTTGGGAGTTGCCAGGGTAAGAAATTACGTGTATTTGGCTATGGGCGATCAAGGTTTAGGTGTATTAGATGTAAGTAGTCCGGAGAGTTTTGATTCGGAAGTCCAGACCATCGCCCATGAAGAACTGAAGCGTGATGCTGTCTTGGATTTGGTCTCTGTTCCAAATTCACATCAACTTTTTGTATTGACTCCTGGTAACCTTCATCATTTTAGCTGGCCTTCCGATCAAGACAGCCTTCAGTGGGTGAATAAGATTGAAATCGACCCTAGCATACAACATATTCATTTGGTTGATAACACCTTCTATGGTTCCAATGAAGACGGATTTGTATTTCGCATCACTTCTAAAGGCTCGGAACTAATGGATATAGATTTGGGCGCGCCTATTAATAATATCACTCGGTTTGAAAGTGATTTGTACCTTCAGGTGAGTGATATGGGTACCTCTGAATTATGGCGATATCATAGAACCAGAGGCCTTAAGCGGTGGAAAAAAGATGCACAAGCCAATTATTTACTTACCGGTAATGATGCTCAACTCTGGTTACATGAATTTGGACTACTTGGGCAGCTTCGTCCGAAAGGAAGCCAAATTTCATCGGTTTCTGACTCGTCCAATGCGGGGGTGGATAGAGTGAAAGCCTTGCCGTCCTCTTTATCTATTGTACCCTATCCTCCTCAGGTCGTCCCCTACCCCTATCCTGTAATTTTGGGTATATCAACCCAAGAAAATTGGCCCAATAATGCGGTTCGTTTCAGTGTGAAGGATGCTCCTGCGGGTCTTCAAATTAAAGGTAATGGGATGTATTGGCAGCCCCAATTTAACCAGATAGGAATGCACCGCTTTCAAATCATTGCAACCACTTCTAATGGATTAATCGATAGCACCTTTATTCAAGTAGATGTTCCAAGTTTCAATGCTCCCCCGCGCATGAGTCCCATTCGAACCAGTACTTTGGTAATGGGTGATACCTATGAAGTACGTTATACAGCCCTAGACCCAGAGTCTAGACATCAGGGGGCCTCTATGGTTAGATTCCTAGGCGTTGATTTGCCAGAGGGAGCCCGATTAGATGAAAAAACAGGACTGCTGCAATGGACCCCAAAAGAAAAAGACTTGGGTAAACATCGCTTTAAAGTTATTGCTACCGACGCGCTTGGAGCGGCCAGCTCAGTGGATGTGGAACTTCAAGTGATTGATCTCCCTAGAGACAATGAGTGATTCTCTAGCCGCACATGTTCCACACTTTCCAGATTTACTTAGCTGGTACCAAAAGGAGCATAGACCTATGCCTTGGCGAGAAACTAAGAATCCCTACTATATTTGGATATCGGAGATCATGCTGCAACAAACGAGGGTGGACCAAGCACTCCCCTATTTTGAGCGGTTTATTACTGCCTTTCCAACCGTTGAGCATCTAGCCTTAGCGGACCAACATGATGTATTGATGCTTTGGGAAGGACTGGGATATTATAGTCGAGCACGTAATATTCATAAGGCCGCAAAGCAAATTTTAAGTGATTTTGGAGGAAAGTTACCCGCTAGTTATCAGGAATTACTTTCACTTCCCGGGATTGGACCTTATACCGCTGCTGCAATCTCTAGCATTGCCTTCAAGCTAGAACATGCCGTTATGGATGGGAATGTAATTCGGGTTGTTTGCCGCTACGTAGGTCTTGAGGATGATACCCGAAAAAATTCTACTCGTAGTAGGGTTCAAAAGGTAGTGGATGAATGGATTATAGGACAAGCCCCCGATGATTTTAATCAGGCAATTATGGAGTTAGGGGCTACTGTATGCACTCCTCATCGGCCTAATTGTGAAAGCTGTCCCATTTCGGTCCATTGTGTTGCATATACCGAATCGAAAACGGATATAATTCCCTATGCTTCAAAAAAAGCGAAGCGCCCTCATCATCAGATTTCCGTTGCCATTATTATGAATGAAAATAATGAACTCCTCATTGCGCAACGACCAAATGAAGCCATGCTTGGAGGCCTCTGGGAATTCCCTGGAGGTAAACAAGAATCGAATGAAAGTATTGAAGATGCCTTATTGCGTGAAATTAAAGAAGAATTAGGAGTAGAGATAACCATTCTAAATGAGTTTATGCAATTAGATCACGCCTATTCACACTTTAGTATTCATATGACCGCTTTTCTATGCTCATTGGCAGATTCTAAACAACAACCCAAGCCTAAAGCCAGTCAACAGATTCGATGGATTCCAGTGGAAGAACTTACAAACTACCCCTTTCCGAAAGCAAACCGCATGCTAACCCTAGCTTTAATTGATGAGTTTGCGTAAACGTTCTCGGAATCAGTTACTAAAGCTTAAACCTACTCTAGACCAATGGGTAGATAGGATGGAAAAACCGAAGTATATCGACTCCGATCCTATCCAATTCCTGCATGCCTTTCAAGATGCCGATGATATCAATGTAGCAGGATTTTTTACGGCCACCATGGCTTGGGGTAAACGTTCGATTGTGATTTCCAAGGTGGATGATTTTTTATCGAGACTATCGTATAAACCTGTGGAATTTATTGGGAATTTCACTGAACAGGATTTTGAACATCTCAGAGGCTTCAAGCACAGAACTTTTAATGATGAAGACATGTATTGGTTGGTCAAAACCATGCAATCCATACTTCAACAATATGGGAACTTTGAGTCATTCTGGCTTGCATGTTATGAACAGGCCAAGAGTGAAATACGTCCACTAATGGGGGTGTTTCATGAAAAATTCTTCTCTTTCTATCCTGAGATTCCAAACAGAACTCGAAGGCATATTTCGAACCCTGAAAAAGGTGGCTCTTGTAAACGATTATACATGTATTTGCGATGGACTTTGAGGGGCGGGCCTGTGGATGTAAAGAGTATGAGCTTTATGGATCCGTCGGAAATCTATATTCCACTAGATGTGCATGTGGCTAGGCAAAGTAGAAAGTTAGGGCTAATCACCCGAAATCAGAATGACTGGAAAGCGGTACTTGAACTACAAAAGGAGTTGGTATTCCTAGACCCCTCCGATCCATCCAAGTATGATTATGCACTTTTTGGTTTAGGCCTAAACCCCGAGTGGCTAGATCCAAAATGGATTTTAAACAAAGTGGTATAGGATGATCCGCCAAGCTCGACCTTCAGTCTTAGTATTTTCTTTCACTCTAAGCCAAAAACCGTTATATTTGAGTCTCTCAATAATGAGAAATAATAAAATGAAAGGAAGTGAGGCTCAATGCTAGGCGTTGAAGTTAAAGACAACGAAAGCGTTGAACGCGCGATTAATCGTTTCAAAAAGATGGTGACTCGTTCTCGAATTCTTAATGAATATAAGGATCGTCAACAGTTTACCAAGCCATCTATTGAACGACGGGAAGCCATGAAAAAGGCCGTCCGTGAGCAGCGTCGACGTCAAAGAGAAAACTTCTAGTTTCTCCAACGATTGTTTATCACATCAAAAACCCTGGATTCTCCGGGGTTTTTTTTTGACCCATAGTCAATACACTAAGCTCTTGCTAATGAAGTAACGATGTCGGAAAGTTGAGGCTTTGATTCCTTTTTCCCAGCTTCATAGCCCTGCTTATAGCCCAGTTTTTGTGCTTCCTTGAGTCTGCGCTCTAATTGAGCAACCTTGCGCAACTCCCCTCCTAAGCCAATCTCCGAGAGCCACATTTCTTGATGATTCAATGGAATGTCTAATAGCGATGAAACCAATGCCATACATAGGGCTAAATCCGAGGCAGGATCTTTGATTTTAAACCCACCAGCTACATTTACATAGACATCTTTATCTGAAAATCGAAAGCCCGTTCTCTTTTCCAATACCGCTAATAATAAAAGTACCCGATTCCTATCCATTCCACTTACCGTTCTCTGTGGTGTTCCATAGGCACTAGGACTCACCAGAGCCTGAATTTCAATAAGAATTGGCCTAGATCCCTCCAAAACACAACTGATGGCACTTCCCGAAATAGCTTCATTACGCTCAGACAAAAAATAGGCCGATGGATTCTTCACCTCTTCAAGACCGTCCGACTTCATTTCAAATACGCCCACTTCATGAGCGGGACCAAATCGATTTTTTATACTCCTCAACAATCGATAACTGTATTGATCATCCCCTTCGAACTGCAAGACCGTATCGACCATATGTTCCAGTACACGAGGACCAGCTAAATCTCCTTCTTTGGTGATATGACCAATGATCATTATGGCTAATTGAGATTTTTTTGCCAACTGTTGAAGTAAGGCCGCACATTCTTTGACTTGTTGAACACTACCCGGCATACTGCTGAGTTCATCCCGATAAACCGTCTGAATAGAGTCTACAATCAATAAATCTGGGCTCAGGTTCTGTGCTTGTTGGATAATAGCTTCAATCCGAGTCTCATTGATTAACCATAGGTTTTCGGATTGAACACCCATTCTCAATGCTCTCTGCTTAATTTGCATGACCGATTCTTCACCCGCACAGTACAAGATTTTAAGGGTCGAATTTGTCTTGGCAATTTGTAAAGTTAAAGTACTTTTACCCACTCCAGGAGCCCCTCCTAACAATACATACGAGCCGCGCATACATCCTCCACCTAAAACCCTATCGAACTCTTCTATTTTCGTATAAAATCGGCTTTCGGCTTCTGATTGAATATCGGCCAATTTTTGTGGTTGATCTGAGCCAGTAGAATTCAGACCCTCAATTTTGGCTTTGTGTGTTTTGGCTGCTGAAGTCATACGTATTTCTTCAACAAAGCTATTCCACTCTTTACAACCGGGACAACTGCCTAACCATTTGGGAGATTCGTGACCACAAGAACTACAAATATAAAATTGTTGAGATTTCGCCATGTTCGTGAAAAGTAACTTTTTTAATGCTTAGGTACGTTTTAGGTCTTGAACCTCTTTATTTACATACCAGGTGGTGGCCATCATTCCAAAACCTATAGTGATGTAATAGCTGATAATTCTCCATAAGAATAAGGCCAAACCAATGAAGGCTTCACGTGAGATTAAGGGCCCCTGAAAAAGCACAAACAAACCTTCTACCCCACCACTTCCGCCAGGAGTAGGCACCACAAGAAAGGCCAAATTCATGGCAAGGCTTCTGAGTACGGATAACAATTCCGGGGCAGGTAATAAGCTTAAAATAACAATTGGAGCTAAGGCTATACGTGCCAACCAGGACATGGTTGAATAGTAGAAGGCCTGTAAAATGAACCGAAATGGTTTACCTTTTAATTGATGTGCATATTGTTCGAGATTAATGGCCTCGTGGTCAATTTTTTCTCTATATCTTCTTAAGAATGGTAATTTGGCAACCCATTTAATGATTTTGGAGATGGCAGCAGGGTTAATTAAAACCCCATACGCAAGCACCGAAGCATAGGATAGTAAGGCCACATAGAGTACCAGCATGGATGCCTCTCCTATAAACCCGACTTCTGGTGGTACTACATCAAGATAAATACCTGCAAACAGTAGAATAGGAATAGCAATAGCAAACCAAATTTGATCTAACAACACACTGTACAGTATAATTGCCGTAGATTCACCCAATTTTAGTCCTTCTTTAGTCATGGCATAAGTAGCCATTGGAGCACCTCCTATGGTAGAAGGCGTAACGGCCGAAGTAAAATCCCAACTTAGTTGTACACGAAAAGCACCCCACCAGCTAATTGTTTTTTCGGATAGAAACCGGATTTTAGCGGCCGAGAACCATACGCGTAAAAAAGAAACCACTAAGGCGATTACTAGACCAGGTAATCTTTTGGGTGCCAAATACTCTAAAATTCCAGGAGTATAGGTGTACCAAATAACCCCAGCCATGGTTACCAGGCTGAGTGATATAGAAAAGATCAGATACTTCTTTGAGATTATCTGATTTGGACTATGTAAAGTATTGCGGTTTTGGTTCATACTCTAGTATAAAAAAAAGCCTTGCAGGAAACCCTACAAGGCTGAAAAAAATAACCTGAAGTGCAAGCACATTTAGGCGATAGTAACATCTTCATTTAAGTAGACATCTTGTATCATCTGAAGCAACTTAACTCCTTCTCCTAGTGGACGTTGGAAAGCTTTTCTTCCACTTATTAGACCCATACCACCTGCTCTTTTATTAATAACAGCAGTTTTTACGGCATCGGCAAAGTCATTAGAACCGGAAGCCCCACCAGAATTGATGAGTCCAGCACGTCCCATAAACGAATTGATCACCTGATATCGAGTAAGATCTATCGGATGGTCAGTGGTTAATTCTGTATAGATACGATCATCTAACTTTCCATAAGAAGAATTACCTGAATTTAGAGCCTTGTAGCCCCCGTTGTTGGTAGGCTGTTTTTGCTTCACAATATCCGCACCAATGGTGGTACCAATGTGATTCGCCTGTCCGGTCAAATCAGCTGAGGTATGATAGTCCACACCATCTACTTTGAACGCATCATTTCGAGTATAGCACCAAAGAATAGTAGCCATTCCTAATTCGTGAGCATAGGCAAATGCTTGAGCTACTTCCTGAATTTGACGAGCAGATTCCGCCGAGCCAAAATAAATAGTAGCTCCTACCGCTGCCGCACCCATATCATACGCTTGATCGATAGTGCCGTACATAATCTGATCAAAAGTATTTGGATAGGTTAATAGTTCATTATGATTAATTTTCACAATGAAAGGAATCTTATGGGCATATTTTCTGGAAACTGAACGGAGTGCTCCAAACGTAGATGCTACTCCATTACAACCAGATTCGATGGCTAGTTTGACAATATTTTCCGGATCAAAATAATCTGGGTTTTTAGCAAATGAAGCCCCAGCCGAGTGCTCAATACCCTGATCTACGGGTAATATTGAAAGATATCCGGTGCCACCAAGACGACCCGAATCCATAAGCCATTGTAAATTTCCTAAAACTCGGTTGCTACGATCAGAATGATACCAAACCTGATCTACATAATCCGGTGTAGGTAAAATCAATTGATCTTTAGTCACTGTTTTACTGGTGTGATTGAGAAGGTACTCCGACTCATCTCCTAGTAGTTCTTCAATCTTCGATGTATCCATGAGTGTTTATTTATCTTATTGTACTGTATAGATTCAAAATATAGCAGTATTAGCATCAAATGACTAACAAAAATCACAACAATAATAGGACTCTTGTGATCTGTGAATATTCTGTTCCAACTAATTTGTATCTTTAATTATGAGTTCAAACACATTATTTAAGAATCTATTTAAAGATGCCAGTAGGCCTCTTTTCCTAGCACCCATGGAAGACGTCTCTGATGCTCCTTTTAGGCAGATTTGTCGAAGCATGGGAGCCGACATGGTGTTTACTGAATTTATTAGTTCTGAGGCACTCATAAGAGATTCGGATATTGCACTTCATAAAATGACCTTCAGCGAAAAAGAACGCCCCTTGGGTATTCAAATATTTGGAGGCAGAGAAGAAGCGATGTACGGTGCGGCTAAGGTTGCCGAACAGAGTAATCCAGATGTGGTAGATATAAATTTTGGATGCCCGGTGTACAAAGTAGTCAATAAAGGTGCCGGAGCAGCTTGTCTAAAAGATTTAGACATGATGGAGCGTATGGCAGGAACTGTGGTGGACGCTGTGAACTCGAAACCAGTAACCGTAAAAACCCGATTAGGTTGGGATGAATCTACCATAAGAATACAGGAAGTCGCGCTTATGCTTCAGTCGGCGGGGGTACAAGCACTTACCGTTCATGCGCGAACAAGGGCACAGAAATACAAAGGAGATGCCGATTGGAGTTGGTTGAAAAAATTAAAAGACACTCCTGGTTTACATATTCCTATTATTGGTAACGGAGATGTTACTAGCCCTGAAAAAGCCTTACAACTGTTCGAAACTACTGGAGTAGACGCCGTCATGATAGGAAGAGGTGCGATTGGAAACCCATGGATATTTAAACAGTGTAGAAACTATCTGGAACATGGCGAATACGAACCAGAAATTTCCCTTCAAGAGCGACTCGAGGTTTGTGCCGAGCAGCTGAGATTATCCGTAGAACATCAAGGAGAGCGCTACGGAGTCATTATCATGAAAAAACACTACGGTCAATACTTAAAAGGCGTTCGACATGGCAAAAAATTGCGCCTCGATCTCATGCAATTTGATACTATGGAACCTATTCTAGAACGTCTATTAAATTTTCGAGAGGAAGAATATTTCTTTGTAAGTAGTTAGAGATACTCTCTGTTCAAATAGGGCTTTAAAACCTCGGGGACTCGTACCCTTCCATTTTCGGTTTGATAGGCTTCTAATAATGCCGCTAAAACACGTGGCAATGCAAGGCCTGAACCATTTAAGGTGTGAAGTATTTCGGTTTCTTTTTCTGCTTTCCGATAGCGTAATTGCATTCTTCTGGCTTGAAAAGCTTCAAAATTAGAACATGAGCTAACTTCAAGCCATCGTTCTTGACCCGGACTCCATACTTCTATATCGTACTTTTTTGATTGTGTGAAGCCCATATCTCCCGTACACATAAGTAGTGTGCGGTAGGGTAAATCCAGTTTTTGAAGCAATTGTTCTACGTGTTCACGTAACCGTTCCAAGCAATCATAGGAATCTTCAGGTTTTACAAAATGAACCAGTTCTACCTTGTCGAATTGGTGCAAACGATTAAGACCTCGAACATCTTTTCCATAAGAGCCTGCCTCTCGCCTCCAACATGGTGTGTGACATACATACTGAATAGGCAATTGGTCCTCCAAGACGATTTCATCCCGATGAAAATTCGTTACGGGCACCTCTGCAGTCGGTATGGCGAAAAACCCATCTCTAGGAATAACATACATCATATCCTCTTTATCCGGAATTTGCCCCGTACCTCTGGCAGAATCTTCATTAATAAAGAAGGGTGCTTGAATTTCTGTATAGCCAGCATTATTAGCTTCATTGATAAAGAAGCTAATGAGTGCACGTTGTAGTTGAGCTAAAGGCCCTATATAAAATGGAAAACCAGCACCGGTTACTTTTACCCCACGTTCAAAATCAATCCAACCATGGCGCTCTAAAAGTTCCCAATGCGCCTTTCTCCACTGATCTTGGGAAGGGGTTCCCCATGTCCCATATACCTGATTATCCTCTTCTGTTGCGCCTACAGGTACCGAAGAGTGAGCCACATTTGGAATACGCAATAGTAATTGAGTACGTTCTTGTGACACTATTTTTAATGTTTCCTCGATCTCCTTAATCTGTTCTTTTGCCTGAGAGGTTTGTTCTATGACTTTTTGGGCTTCTTCTTTTTTACCCCCCGC
>CAKZLH010000113.1 GCA_937125285.1 uncultured Balneolaceae bacterium
GCGAGAATTAAGGAGAATAACACAATCATATTCATGGTTATTCCAAGTGCGCTTAAAATGATAAACGATAGAAACATGGATAGAGGAATAGAAATACCCACAAAAGATGCATTTCGAACACCTAAGAAGAATAACAGAACACCAATAACCAAAATCAGGCCAGAAATGATGTTATTCTCTAGACTGCTAACCATATTGTTCACGTCCTTACTCTGATCATTTGTAATCTTGTAGGTAGTCGTGGGTGGTAAGGTAGGTAGGGCATTCTCAAGTATAGCACTCACCTGATCATAGGTTTCTAGTATGTTTTCACCTGTTCGTTTTTTTACCCCTAGAGTAATCACCGGGGAATCATCTAGGGTGGAGTAGGTTTCTCGATCTTTAAAACCGAAGGTAACTGAAGCGATGTCTCTAAGGTAAATAGGTTGCCCATCATTCACCTTCAAAACTACATCGGCTATGGGTTGAGTTTCCTGATATTGCCCAGGTACACGCAACAGAAAGCTCTTCGTTCCAACCGAAATATCACCCCCAGGAATGGTCACATTCTCTGAACTAATGGCCCCGATAATGTCACCAAAACTAAGGTTATAATATTTGAGTTTTGCCAAATCCACATCAACCTGAACTTCTCGCTCTAATCCACCGGTTAAATCTACTCCTAAAACCGTGGGTATGGCTTCGATTTTATCCTGTAAATCCTCGGCAATGTCTTTCAGAATTTCTAGATCGTAGTCCCCTGATAAGTTGATTTGCATAATGGGGAACTCACTTAAGTTAACTTCCTGAACCAAGGGTTCTTCGGCATCATCGGGAAGCTCTGCCTTAGCCAAATCTACCTTTTCTCTCACCTTTTGTAAGGCCTCTTCAATATCAATGCCCGTATCAAATTCCAAAACTACACTCGAATAACCTTCCGAAGAGGTAGAGGTCATTTCTTTTATTTCAGAGATGTTACCTAATTCATCCTCTAGTTTTCGGGTTACCAGGCTCTCCATATCCTCGGGGGATACTCCCGGGTAAATGGTGGTCACAAAAATATTAGGTACGGTGATGTTAGGAAAGGATTCTTTGGGTATGGTTACATAGGATACCGCACCCATGATGGCAATTAACGCCACCATTACCAACACACTAATTCGGTTATTGATAGCGAAGGTCGATAACCAAAATTCTTTTCTGTCTGTACTGTTGTCTGAAGTCGTCATGGTGTAAATAATTTCGATTAGTCGAGTGCAAGAATATTCGTGTTTGCATTAACAACATTGATACGGACCCCGTCATTTAGAAATGCCGACCCAATGGTTATGATTTCGTCTCCAATGTTGAGCCCACTGGTGATGACCACTTTGGTTTTAAATGAAGGGCCTAAAACCACCTCACGTTCAATGGCTATGTCCTTACCCTCACTATTGGTGCCTTTTATATACATCACGTAGGCATCATTTTTGGAGTACACAAACTCTTCGCTCACCACAATAACCTCATCCATACTAAGGGTATTGAGTCGTAGATTGGCAATCATATCCACTTTATAGTATGATTGACCTGCAGGGAGTTGAATATCTATTTTAAAGGTTCGGTTCGAAGGATCGATACTGTTAGCGACATAAACCACTCGACCCGATAGGGTGTCTTGGAGCTGGGTATCGAACCAAACCTCCACCTGGTCTCCCAACTCTACTACATTCGCATAACGAGCCGGAACACCAGCCGTTATTACATATTGCTCGGATCCAATAAGCCGTATAGCAGCCATTCCTGGAGATAGCATCTCACCTTCTTCCGCAAAAATGGTCTCCACAACTCCATCAAATGGTGCAACCACTTCAGTGTTTTCTAAATCTATGCTTAACGACTTTAAGGCAGAGGCACTCTGCTCATAAGCATATTTAGCATTTAGATAATCAATCTCAGAGCCAATGTTTTCATTCTCATATAGATTCTGAATGCGTTCCCATGTGGTTTTGGATTGAGCGGTGATTGCTTCAAGTCGAGCTACTTCTTGTCGAAGCTTGGAATCGTCTAAACGTAAAATGGTTTGACCTTTTCTCACATTCTGACCTTCGGTAACTACGTGTCTAAGTACTTTCCCACTTACCTCAGCCGAAAGTAACACATCATCGGAGGTTTCTACAGTACCCACTAAGCGTAAAAAACTCTGGAAGGGTTGAGGCAACACTTGTTCGGTTTCTACATTAACTGTTTTTATGAGCTCTTCAGGTTCACTGGTTTCCATATCATTGCTCGAACAATTGGCCAAACCAATGCTTAGCACCATGAGTAGAAATACACGTGATAGGTGGTTAATTGAAAAAAGTTTCATGGGTATTTTGGTGATGTTGTTAATAGGATGGTTACGAGCATTCATGGGCGCGTTATTTTGAAATTCGGTCGATTTGTGAGTGAGTTTAGACATCTGTTAATTGAATTCTATTAATTAAAGTGGCTAACGATTTAGCTAACTATTCTACAAAAGGTACTTTTCCAATGGCCAAGTCATAATTAGCTTTGGCTACTAAATAAGTAAATACCGTTTGCGCATAATTACGTTCAGCTTCACGTACTTGAAGTAGAGCTTCTGTCACTTCTAGCGTAGAACCCAAGCCATTATTTAGTCGTAGCTGGGCTCGTTCATAACCTGTTTTTGCCTGTTCTATGGCATCTTTACGTGCTTGGGCAATCTCAAAAGATTCATCCAACTGTTCTATAGCGGTTTGAACTTCATGATTAGCATTCTCTTCGGCTAGTCGTTGCTGCTCCAATAAATCTTTTTTCGAAATGTTCACTCGTTGTAGGTTTGCCATTCGTTCCCATCCGTTAAATAAGGGCATGCTTACATTTACACCAATGGTTTGGAACCGAGCATTATTTTCAAAGAAAGTTGGTTCATCAGGCTCAGCCGCTGACCATTGTAGGTTATAGCTAGCCGTAATAACGGGCAAGAATCGGGCTTTTTCAGCCTGAATCTCTTTATCTTTTAAATTTAACGAAGCTTCGAGTAATCGGAGATCACCTCTGTATTCATCTAGTCCCCATTCTTTTCTCAGCTTTTGAGCAGGCAACTCGGTCATTCGATCAATTTTCTTAATCCCCTTGTTTGCTTGCTCTGCAGCTGATGAACGGTATATATCGAATTGACTCAGCATACCTTTTATTTCAAAACTTACTTCAACCGGAATACCCATGATCAAGGCCAACATTCTCTTGGCTTCAGCAACATCATAAGAAGCCTGAATCAACGATGGTCGTTGGTTGCTCAACTGAACTTCTAATCGTAACACATCGTATTCATCCAACAATCCAGCTTCGGCGCGTTTTTTGTTTTGCGCTAGATTCTCTTCAAGTCGTTCGATTTGAGCCTCTTGCAACCGCATAATCTCTTGAGCAATCAATATGCTGTAATAGGCTTGACGCACCTGAGTAATCACCTGCTGGGTAGTTGCGCGATAATTTTCGGTTTGAACCGCCCGGAAAATCGTGGCTGTACTCACGCCCACTAAAGCAGGACCTTGAAATAAATTCTGCTCTACCGTAAATCCTCCCTGCCAGTTGTTATCGGTACCGAAGGCAATAGGAACTAGTTTGTTAGGGTCTCCATTCGGATCAAATACCGATTCGGGTATGAAGTTTACAGGTATCTCCACATT
>CAKZLH010000114.1 GCA_937125285.1 uncultured Balneolaceae bacterium
CCGAATGCACCAAAACTAAATTCATAATGAATATTCGCTGCCTTCAGCTTCACATGTGCAGCGCTAGGATAATTGCCGGTTAAAAGTCCAGTAATGAAATCTGGGCCAGAGAAAAATTCGATAGCCTCATCAATATGTTCGTGTCGAAGTAGATGGTGGGCCTCTATTTCTTGCTCGAGCTTTTCGAGATAGCGCGTTTTAAACTCAGCATACAACTCCTCTTGATTATCGTGACGCACTAGAAAAGAGCTTATAATGTCATGGTCGGTTCGACCCGAAAAAGGATCTTGCTCCATTTCTGGATATTGGATGTTGAGTTCATCCAAAATGCTTCTGAGTAAAGGACGATTAAATGTGCGATCAACCGTAAGTAGGGTGCCATCGATGTCGAATAGGATAACCCAAGGGTGAAGAGGCGTGTCTGTAGGCATGGTATAGTTAAGTGAGTAGATGTTCTGAAGAGTTCGTATGTTTAGTGTCTACCTAAAAGGTACAAAAACTATTCGCATTCGTGCTTTATGCTAAGTTGAAATCCTAGTACCTTTAAGGATGCACTTATCGAAACAACCAAAGGAGTTAATATGAGTTTTATTGAAGACATTGTAGCCCGACAGATCATTGATTCAAGGGGTAATCCCACTGTGGAAGTGGATGTAATTTTAGATACTGGAAATATGGGACGCGCTGCGGTTCCATCAGGAGCGTCGACTGGAGAGCATGAAGCAGTAGAGTTAAGAGATGGAGACGCCGATGTATATCTAGGAAAAGGGGTGGCTCAAGCGGTTGAAAATGTAAACTCAATCATTGCAGAAGAACTTCAAGGGCTTCCTGTTTTCAATCAAACCGAATTGGATGCGCTATTGTTAGAGTTAGATGGTACAGCGAATAAATCCAAACTCGGTGCAAATGCGATTTTAGGAGTTTCTTTGGCCTTAGCGAAAGCAGCTGCCAATGAAGTGGGGCTTCCACTTTGGCGTTATGTAGGGGGTGTGAATGCTAAAGTATTGCCTTTACCTATGATGAATATCATCAATGGCGGTTCGCATGCCGACAACAGTGTAGACCTTCAGGAATTTATGATTATGCCAGCTGGAGCAGAATCGTTCAGTCATGCACTTCAGATGGGAGCCGAAATTTTTCATACCCTCAAGAAAGTATTAGGAGCCAAAGGCTACAGTACTGCGGTAGGTGATGAAGGGGGGTTTGCGCCCAATCTAAAATCCAATGAAGAAGCCTTGGAAGTGATTATGCAGGCTATCGAGAAAGCGGGATACACCCCCAAAGAAGACGTGTTGATAGCCTTGGATCCAGCGACTTCCGAGTTCTATAATGCCGAAACCGGTCTCTACGAATTCAAGTGGAGCGACGGATCCAAAAAGGATACCGATGCCATGGTTGAATTTTGGAGCAACTGGGTAGACAAATATCCTATTATATCGATTGAAGATGGTATGGCAGAGGATGATTGGGATGCTTGGAAGAAACTCACGGAAGCTGTGGGAGATAAAGTGCAGTTGGTGGGCGATGACTTATTCGTGACCAACACCGAGCGACTATCCAAAGGTATTGAAGGGGGCATTGCGAATTCAATCCTCATCAAAGTGAATCAAATTGGTACGCTTACCGAAACCTTAGATGCTATTGAAATGGCGCATAAAAACAGTTACACGGCGGTTATATCTCACCGATCTGGTGAAACCGAGGATGTGACCATTGCCGATTTATCGGTCGCTACCAATGCCGGTCAAATTAAAACAGGGTCCATGTCGAGAACCGATCGTATTGCCAAGTACAATCAACTGATTCGAATTGAAGAGGAATTGGGTGATTCGGCAATCTTCCTCGGCCATGATGCCTTTGGACTTTAAGAGGAGTGATTATTTTTTCGTTTCGAACTTTACCTTATAGACAACGTATCTGTTTAGCAAGTGTACTTTTGGGAAGCTTGTTGAGTATTTCCACAATAGGATTTGCTCAACAGCGCCCTCAAGAGTATATCGCTCCGGCGCTAACCGGAGATAATCTCCAACAATACCTCATGCAAGAGTACTCGGTAACCAAACCATTGGGTTACTCTGGCGCTCGAGACCGAATGTACGGGAGTATTGATAACGTCAATGGACAGATTATTGGGGTCTATAC
>CAKZLH010000115.1 GCA_937125285.1 uncultured Balneolaceae bacterium
TGGAGAATGTGGGAGGGTGATCGATACAATGGAGTTCTAATACTAATAGCTGTACAGGAGAGAGAACTTCAGATTGAAGTGGGATACGGACTGGAAGGAGCGATTCCCGATGTTATGGCCAATAGAATTGTGCAAGATATTCTTATACCCGCCCTACAACAGGGACGAATATACGAAGGGCTTGATCGTGCGACGGGCGCTTTAATGCAATTAGCTTCTGGGGAGTTTGAAGCCATGCCTTCTAATTCTCGAAATCAAGATGGTATCCCTATCGATATTATCCTGCTCGTCCTATTCATCCTCTTCTTTATTATTACCAAAGGTGGAGGACGTGGACGTGGAGGCGGGCGAACCCTTAGTGCCGTAGATGTTCTGCTATGGAGTAGCCTATTTAATCAACCTAGAAGAGGTGGATTCGGTGGTGGCGGATTTGGCTCTGGTGGTTTTGGCGGAGGTGGATTTGGCGGATTTAGCGGTGGTGGCGGATTTGGCTCAGGCGGCGGAGGTGCCGGTGGGAGTTGGTAAGATTCGCTGCAAAATTCATAATTGGTTTTAGTTGGTAACCAACTTGTCCCGTCTTAGTCTAGTTGAGGGCTTGTTCTAGATCGGCTATAATATCATCTACATCCTCAATTCCAACGGCTAAGCGTACTAAGCCATCTTCAATACCTGCTTTTCTTCTCAAATCAGCATCCATAACCGAATGAGTCATGGAAGCTGGATGTTGTATCAAGGTATCTACCGAACCAAGACTAACCGCCAAAGAACACAATTTAACACGGTTCATCAACTGCGTGCCTGCCTTAAACCCTTCTTTTAATTCAAAGCTCATCACAGATGCCGCTCCCCCATCCAGAATCTTCTGAGCGATATTATAATCGGGATGTGATTCTAACATAGGATACCATACTTTTGAAATTTTAGGATGTTGCTCGAGATAGTGAGCAATTTTCAAAGCATTAGAGGTCTGTTTTGGCACCCGCAAAGCAAAGGTTTTTAATCCATTAAAGAGTAACCAAGAATCCATTGGACCAGCAATCCCGCCCAAATTTTTTCGGTATAAACCCAGTTTATGTTCATCAGCTAATGCTTTCGAACAGGTTAACACACCTCCTAAAGAAGTTCCATGACCACCTATGTACTTGGTTGAGGAATGAATTACGACATCCGCTCCAAAATTAAGTGGCCTACAATACATTGAAGAAGCAAAGGTATTATCTA
This sequence comes from uncultured Balneolaceae bacterium, assembly GCA_937125285.1. GTDB lineage: Bacteria > Bacteroidota > Rhodothermia > Balneolales > Balneolaceae > UBA1275. The sequence continues at coordinate 1,222 of CAKZLH010000115.1, forward strand.
CAATAACCAATGCACCGTGCCGGTGACTGAGTTCAACAATTTTATCTAATGGGGCCACCCGCATAGTTGGATTGGTAATAGACTCCATATAAACGACCTTAATGTCATCATAGCTAGTTAAGGCTTCTTCAAAAGAATCTAAATCTGTAAAATCAAGGAAAGTAGCTTCAATACCCCACTCTGGAGCCTGCTCGAAGAGTAACTGACTGCTGCACCCATAAAGGGCATCCTGCGCAAGTACACGACCCTTTTTTGCTAAAGCCATCAGTGAAGAACTAATCGCGGCCATTCCTGTTCCAAACACCATGGAGGTATAATCATCAGCCTTTAAATCGTAACACTCCAATGCGGTGATGGCTTTTTCGAGTGCGTTATTATTAGGATTGGAAATTCTGGTATAGATGTGAGAACCCGCATGATCGGGCTCTGAAAAAGCTCTACCTCCTTGCGCAACATCTTCGAACAGAAATGTTGAGGTTTGATAGATAGGAGGAACATGTGCTCCCTCCGATTCTTTATGTAATTCTTCGGTGCTTGAAACGCCATGTACGGGAATG
>CAKZLH010000116.1 GCA_937125285.1 uncultured Balneolaceae bacterium
CCTGTCGGACTCAAACACCTAAATCTGAAAGAGGAAAGTCTTTTAATTAAAAAAAGACTGGCAAAAGAAAAAGGAGGGGATTCTGGAATCTCTTCTTCAGAAGGACTCAAGCAACTTGAAGGCGTTTCTTTTTCTCATCTCCACAATCATTCTCAGTTTTCTATTTTGCAGTCGACTACCCAAATTAAAGAGCTTGTGAATCATGCGGCAAAACACAATATGCCGGGAGTAGCCTTGACGGATTCTGGAAACATGATGGCTGCATTTCACTTTGTTAGTGCGGTTTCAGGTCACAATAAAGGAGTTCGGGCTCGAAAAAAAGAGGCCGAAGAAGCAGGAGAAGAGTTTAATGAGCAAGAAATAACTCCGATTGTAGGATGCGAGTTTTTTGTTTGTAATGATCATAAGAATAAAGAATACAAGGATAATGGCTATCAGGTTGTGTTCTTGGCAAAGAATAAAAAGGGCTATCACAATTTAGCGAAATTAGCCTCATTGGCTTATATCGACGGCTTTTATTATGTGCCTCGTATCGATAAAGAGTTGGTAAAGCAGTATAAAGAGGATATCATTGTTTTGTCAGGAAATCTTTATGGTGAAATCTCATCCAAAATTCTGAATGTAGGGGAGAACCAAGCTGAAGAAGCTTTGATTTGGTGGAAAGAGCAATTTGGTGAAGATTTTTATCTGGAAATCATGAGGCATGGCCAAGAAGATGAAGATCGGGCCAATGAGGTAATTCTAAAATTTTCTGAGAAGCACGATGTTAAGCTAGTAGCTACAAACAATACCTATTATTTAAATAAGGAAGATGCCAATGCGCATGACATTCTACTTTGCGTGAAAGACGGAGAGTTGCAATCAACACCAAAGGGCCGTGGTCGTGGATTTAGGTATGGTCTTGAGAACGAGGAATATTACTTCAAGTCTCAGGAGGAGATGAAAGAATTGTTTGCGGATATTCCTGAGGCGATTATCAATATTCAGGAAATGGGTATTTATTGGTTAGCCCATTGGAGAATTGGTCTGTTAAGGCGGGGCAAATGGGATTTCTACAGTTTTATAGTTGGTTTAGGAGAATCGTGACAGCCCGAATTGAAGATTAGATCAAGCGTTACCGCGGCCCCGTTGAATGGAAATTAAAACGGTATCAGGAAAAGAGTACCCGTCCAGGGGGCTTATGAAAATCAGACGGTAAATGAAAATCAATGAGCAAATAAGGTTTCATGCCCGAATAAGATTGAATCTTAAGGGTTCGCAGGTGCATTG
>CAKZLH010000117.1 GCA_937125285.1 uncultured Balneolaceae bacterium
GAAAAGTCTCCCATCAGATGGCCCAAATACTGGCACAATTGGATACTCATTTTGCCTACACCTTTAGTGCTGAGGATGGCTTAGATGAAATTAGTTTAAGCAACACCAGTTATTTCTATCAGGTACGAGGTACCAACTGTTCGGAGGAAAGTAGTTTTTCTCCGGAAGATCTGGGGTTTACCCGCGTTCAACCCGAAGAATTATTGGGCGGGAGTCCAGAGAAAAATGCGGAGATTTTCACTCGAATATTAGCTGGTGAAGGAACCCAAGCACAAACGGATATAGTCGTTTTAAATGCGGCTTTTGCTATCCATGCATCTGGCAAAGTTGATAGTCTAAAGCAAGCTAAAATGATGGCTCAAAATGCTATTTCTGAAGGTTATGCTAAAGGATTACTGGCCGACTTTATATCGGCCACTAAAACGTAGAGATCATGAGTATACTAGACAAAATTGTTGAACAAACCCGTGTAGATCTTCGAAAAAGAAAGCATGAACGATCACATAGCAGTCTAGAACAAAGTTGGGGCTTCGAACGCACACATAGATCTTTTAAAACGGCTTTAGCGGCAGAGGGGGTGCAGTTTATTACTGAAGTGAAAAAGGCGTCACCGTCTAAAGGAGTGATTCGAGAAAGTTTCGATCCTTTAGAAATTGCACAGATCTACCAGGAATACGGGGCGGCGGCTCTTTCGGTACTCACCGATGAGCCCTTTTTTCAGGGTCATTTACATTATATGGAATCTATATCGCAAAAGGTTTCCATTCCAGTATTGCGAAAAGATTTTATTATCGACCCTTATCAAATAGTTGAAGCGAAGGCTTATGGAGCAGACGCTATATTACTTATTGTCCGCATACTAACCGATACACAACTTAATGAGTTGTTGGATGCCGCTTATGAGCTGAAGTTGGACGTTTTAGTTGAATGCTATGACTCTGAAGAACAAGATCGATTAGATTTCGATAAAATCTCAATTTTAGGCGTTAATAATAGAGATTTAGAACGATTTGAAGTGGATGTTCATCGTGGTGTCGCCCAATTACAACAAGCACCTGATGGAATTATACGTGTTTCGGAAAGCGGCATTTCTACACCAAACGATATTGCATTTCTTCACGAGGAACATATTGATGCGGTTTTAATCGGTGAGCATCTTATGAGACAACAAGACATCGCGGCCGCCCTAACCGAACTTACATCCACAGCCATCAGATTGGCTGAGCAAACACAAATCAGAGACCTCTAAATGGCACATTATCAATTAAAAGTTTGTGGTATTACAAATCTTGCAGATGCCCGATTTGCAGCAGGTGCTGGGGTGCATTTTCTGGGTTTTATATTTGTGGAACAGTCGCCAAGATATATAGAACCGAGCATGGTAGGCGCAATTGTAGAATGGGTAGAAGGACCAAAAAAAGTGGGTGTTTTTCAAAATCATGACCTTCAATATGTGACTGAAACCGCAAAAATGGTTGGATTGGACATGATTCAGTTACATGGCCAAGAGGATCCAGCCTATTGTGCAGCAATACAATCACAGCTACCCGTTATTAAGGTTTTCTCCATCTCGGAACATACAACCGCAAGTGATTTACAAGCTGGTTTAGATATGTATAATGATACAGTTGACTACTTCCTTTTCGATACCAAAGTGGGCGGACAAGAAGGAGGCACAGGAATAACCTTTAATTGGGATTTGTTATCGTCTTTAAGCATTAAAAAACCGTATTTTTTGTCTGGTGGTTTATCTGTAGACACTATTGAAGATGCAATTCGTGCAACACGTCATCAACCACCGTTGGCCTTTGATGTTTCCAGTAAAATAGAAGAAAGTGTAGGCATCAAAGATTTTGATAAATTATCTTCTTTAATAGATAAACTAGAATTTACCTTGTAATCACTACAGACCTTAATCTATCTATTCATCATGCCCGAAGTAACCATAGAGACTTACCAACAACCCAACGCCAAAGGTTATTTTGGTAGCTATGGGGGGAAATTTGTGCCAGAGACTCTTATCCCTGCCTTAGTTGAACTAGAAGCCGCATACAAAGAAGCGGAATTAGATGCTTCATTTCAAAATGAATATCTACGCTTGTTACATGAATATGTAGGAAGGCCCACCGAACTTAGCTATGCCAATCGACTTACAGAGCACTACGGGAAAGCCAAAATCTATTTGAAAAGAGAAGATTTATGTCATACAGGAGCCCATAAGATCAATAATGCTATAGGGCAAATACTACTGGCTCAGCGTATGGGTAAAAAACGAATTATTGCCGAAACAGGGGCTGGTCAACATGGAGTTGCTACAGCAACTGCCTGTGCTAAATTCGGTATCGAATGTGTGGTTTATATGGGAGCTGAGGATATGGTTCGCCAAAAGCTTAACGTGGATCGCATGCGTTTAATGGGGGCAGAAGTGAGGTCTGTGGAAAGTGGTTCTAAAACACTAAAAGATGCCACCAATGAAGCCATTAGAGACTGGGTAACCAATGTAGAGGATACCTTTTATATCATAGGCTCTGTTGTAGGGCCACATCCATATCCAATGATGGTTCGAAATTTCCATCGCATTATCGGGGATGAAACTAAAAAACAATTATTCGAACTTGAACAGCGCTTACCAGATTATGTGGTGGCTTGTGTTGGTGGTGGATCTAATGCTATGGGGATTTTTTATCCGTTTATAAATGATCCCGTGACCATCATAGGAGTAGAAGCGGGAGGACTTGGTGTAGATACCAATCAAACAGCGGCAACTCTTACCAAGGGTAAACCTGGTGTTTTGCATGGCTCTATGAGTTATTTATTGCATGACGAAGAGGGTCAAATAGAATTGGCACATTCTATAAGCGCAGGATTAGATTACCCTGGCATAGGCCCAGAACATGCTCATTTATTTGATACTAAAAGAGTAAGCTATCATGCGGTAACCGATGCTCAAGCGCTAGAGGGTGTACGTTTACTTTCACGATTAGAAGGCATTATACCCGCACTTGAAACTGCTCATGCATTTGCTTGGCTAGAAGAACT
>CAKZLH010000118.1 GCA_937125285.1 uncultured Balneolaceae bacterium
CAGTGGAATGAAGCCAACATACCTCATGTCAACAGCTTGGATCTTGATTCATTTGAGCAAGTATTTAAGCTAAGCACTTTTGCCTGTCTCCTAAGCATACATCAGACCCCAGCCGGCTTTGCATGGCTAATGGGCCCAAATGTTCCCTATTCTAGCAGTAATTATCGGTACTTCAACTCCAATCTAAACACCTTTTTATACCTTGATCGTATTGTGATTTCAGCACCTTACAGGGGCCAGGGTCTAGCTACCCACCTGTATCAACACATCGCTTCAATGCACCCAAACGTACCCATTTGTTGTGAAGTGAATAGTAAACCACCCAATATAGCTTCAACCCGTTTGCATGAAAAACTTGGATTCAAAGAAGTGGGTCAACAAATGACTGAAGGCGGAAAAAAGCAAGTGCGTTTACTCGTTTGGAATCCTACTTAAGATAATTCTACTCAAGGGTACACTTCTCAAGCAAACCCAACACAATAGAGTATAAAAAAAGCCTCACAAGTAAATCACTCATGAGGCTTTTGAGAAAATTAATAATGGGCTTACTTAATAAGCATCATCTTTCGGGTTTCTAAATAACTACCCGCTCTAAGTTGATACAAATACACCCCAGACGACAGTCCCGCAGCATCGAATTGAACTGAATAATTACCCGCGACCTGAGTTGTATTTACTAGCTGAGCCACTTTTTGACCCAACATATTAAACACCTCTAGGGTCACTGGCGAAGACTCAGCAATCGAATATTGAATAGAGGTACTCGGGTTGAATGGGTTCGGATAGTTTTGCTTGAGTGCAAAAACCATAGGTTTGGTTTCGTCATCTATGCTCACTACCGAGCTCACACTAACCTGCTGAGTGAATTCAGCTTCTCCACCGCCATTATCAGTCACCAATAATCGGACAGTGTAGCTTCCGGTTTCAGAATAATTATGGTAGGGCGCCGCATCGGAACTAGAGGTTCCGTCTCCAAAGTCCCAAGCATATGCGACAATGGCACCTTCTGGATCTCTTGCATCATTTGAGGTACTGGTAAAGTTAAATTCACTACTACCATTATCTCCCTGATTAAACTCAAAGGAAGCCGTTGGCATGTCATTAACAGGAGTGATGATGATGGATACTTTCATTGAATCCATTATATGATCCATATGCCCAGCATAAAGCATGGCTTCGGTCTGACCATAAAAGTCATCGGCGGCAGAGAAACTAATACCGTGATTATTCGGATCATGTTCTATGGTTACCTGATCGTGCATAGATTCTCCCCAAACCATCATTTCCTTATCCATACCACCGACCCCAGCAGCCATGGTCATGGTACTGAGTTCCAAGGTATTGTCTTCAAGGAATACGAACTGTTGATTAGATCCTGTCATGAAACCAGGTTTAGCCATCACCATGATATGAATGGTACCTGTTACGTAGCTCATGCCATCGGACACCATGTACTCAATAGAATCAAGTCCATCATAATTGAGTGGTGCTACATAGTGTGGCCACTCATCCTCAACTCCCAGCCAACGATAATCTCCGTACACAGGGTCAGACATATCCTCAATGTAGAGTCCATGTTTGTCGTAGTCATTTTGTAGGGCCATATACAACATATCTCCCATGTCAATACGATCACCGGCAACGATCATGAGCGTATCGTCCACAACAACAGGATCATCGTTTTCTAAGTAGAAGTAGGTTTCTTGCATGGCAAAGCCATCTACCATGATATCTTCGTTGTAGTAGAGTAACATGGTAGTTGATGTATATTCACCAGGCATTAGATAGTTCGCATTGATATGAACATCTGCCGTAGCCACAGCTCCAGAATCAATGGTGCCCATAGAAGGTGTTACATAGCTAAGTTTATCCATGGTGTAAATGAGGATGTCATCTATTAGGGCCCATGCCGAGTATACCGACTCGTCTGTTTCGACTACGCTCACAAAGGTGACTAACTCACCTTTAAGGAAGTCGAGGTTGAGCATACCGTACTGAAAGGAACCATCATTGAAAAAGACATCTTCTGTACTACC
>CAKZLH010000119.1 GCA_937125285.1 uncultured Balneolaceae bacterium
CTCTTGTTAGCCATTGGCCGACAACATCGAACTTATTTGCAAAAGAATTTTAATTTCAAGGCGATCGCACTCACAGAAATATTCGCTTATGCTCTAGCTCTCATTTTAGCCATCGTTTTAGCCATTGAAGGATTTGGTGTGTATAGCCTTATCTATTCCACCTTACTGGCTTCTCTAATTTCTAATGTTAGTTATCTATTCTTACGCATCAAAAAAGAACCCATAACTCTAGAGTTCAGTTGGCAAGAGGTAAAGCCCTTCATCGATTTGGGTAAATTTCAAATGGGAAGCCGGTTGCTGGATTTCGTTTCAAAAGAAACCGACATTTTCATTATTGGTAAAATGCTGGGTTTGGAGATACTGGGTTTGTACAGCTTAACAAAGCAGTTGGTCCTTAGACTCTATAATTTGATTAATCCCATCTTTACTAATGTACTAAGCCCATGGTTATCATCCCTTCAAAACGAACCACAAAAACAAAAAGAGTCTTATTTAAGCATAACTCGATACTTAGCCTATTTTAATTTTCCAATTTATCTAGTCATAGCCATTGGGTCCTATGAAATTCTGAATTTAGTGTATGGTTCCGAATATACCTCAGGTGCCCTTCTACTTTTCACTCTTGCTATATATTATAGCCTTAATACCGTAACCAATCCTGTTGGCAGTTTGCAAATAGCTACTGGAAGAACCGATTTAGGCTTCTATTGGACCTTATTCCGCGCATCCATAACCCCACTCATGATTTACATGGGCATTTTATTTAGAGGACTTCAAGGGGTAGCTTGGATTCTTCTTGCATTATCTGTTGGTCTCATTTATCCATTATGGGTATTCCAAATTAAAAAGATGCTATCTGTCAACTTCTTCGAATTCATCAAAGAATTCATACGACCTCTAGCTTCGTTTATAATTCTTTCAACCAGTATTCATTTCTTTCTGAAACCATCACTGCCTCAACCTAGTTACCTACTAACGAGTTTAGTAATAATTACAGCTCTTTGTATTCAAATGGGTCTCATGAGGTGGTACGATCCGCTCTTTTATCCAAATGCTTGGCGTATTCTAACAAATCGAATGAACCCTTCATCAAATAGTCATGAACATTGAAGTATGCGCCAATAGTTTTCACTCCGCAAACATTGCCCAAAAATTAGGTGCTTTTCGGGTTGAACTCTGCCAGGATCTTCGCTTAGATGGCCTTACTCCAAGTCGGGAGCTCCTCGAACACGTGACCCAGAACCTTGAGATTCCAGTACATGTACTTATACGTCCTCGCCCGGGTGATTTTCATTACACTACAGCTGAATTAAAACTCATAGAGCAAGAGATAGAATTCGCTAAATCGTTTCCAATATCGGGCATTGTAGTAGGACATCTTAGTACAACTTTTCAACCAGATTCTCTCATTCTAAAAGAATGGCGGGATCAATGCGCCAATCTCGAGCTTACTTTTCATAGGGCCTTCGATCATGTTTCCGACCCGTTTTCTGCCCTTGATAAGCTTGTGGATGCAGGCTT
>CAKZLH010000120.1 GCA_937125285.1 uncultured Balneolaceae bacterium
GAGCTTACTTTTCATAGGGCCTTCGATCATGTTTCCGACCCGTTTTCTGCCCTTGATAAGCTTGTGGATGCAGGCTTCGACAGGATTCTAAGTTCAGGACAAGCCTCAAATGCACTGCAGGGAATTAACGAACTTCAAAGCTGGCAGTCCTACCTTGATAATAAGCTCGAAATTATGCCAGGGGGAGGGATTCACCACAAAAATGCACCTCATTTCTTAGAAAAAGGTTTCAAAACAATCCATCTGTCGGCAAAACAATTGGATACCCCAGCCCATGTGGAACCAATCATTGATCCCACCATATTAGAGCGCGTGCTTTCCATAGCACAATCGCAGCTATAATAGGGTTCGGATGACATCTTTATTTTGCATTTAGCTGGTAATTGACCATTTTGTTAATGGTTAGTCTTAAGCCTAACAATTTAAATGGCTTTACCTATGCAACTTGATCGCATCTTTGGTCTTTTCTTCAACGACCGCCTCAAGAATAGACTTGAGTCTTGGGTCATTATTATTGCTTCGGTTGGTTTTTTCATTCACTTACTACTTATCTACCTTTCAACCTATCTTGGTTGGATTCATATCACAGGCTTCGAAGAATATCTGAGAAACCCAATCTCTGCCGTTTATACCCCTTTCTCGTTCATACTAGTGTACGAGGTGTATCTTCTCATCTACTACCTACCCCGTTCTTTTTCGATTTCTATCGGAAAACAATTCGAAATTATTTCACTCATACTCATACGGCGAGTATTCAAAGATATTTCGAACATAAACATAGAGGAGCATGTACTCTTTTCGTCCGAAAATCTTCCATTACTCTATGATATTCTAGGAATCCTAGCGCTATTCTTCCTCGTTTTCTTGTACCGATATTTCTTATTGAAACGTAAGGTCCATCAACCTTCAGAATCTCTTGCCCAATTCAAAAACTATAAAAAGCTTTTATGCCTTTTACTATTACCTGTTTTTATTGGCTTAGCAAGCTATAGCTTTCTTCAATGGGTGGGGGATATTTATTCCATTGCCGTGGAGGGGCAGCAAAAACTCATAGACTTTAACACCGTATTTTATCACGAATTCTTTGATGTGCTCATCATTGTCGATGTCCTTATCCTGATGGCATCACTTAAGTTTACCGACCGTTACAGCCTCATCATTCGCAACACGGGCTTTGTTATCACCACTGTTTTGCTGCGAGTATCCTTCAATTATGTTGGCTTAGAAAACATCTTGCTCATTATTGGAGCTACATTGTTTGGAGTAACCATATTGGCTATTCAGATTCTCTACGACAAAATAGACTTGGGAGACAGCACCAAGGAAAGCTACGGGTACATGTAATCCAGTTGAAATCTGAAGCATTACTCCAATTCAATTTCTGCAAAGACCGGCAAATGATCTGAAGGATATCCAATCTCGTTTCGATCCCCTAGAATGGCATGTTGTTCCACAACCAAATCATCACTCGTCCAAATATAATCAATACGTCGACCTGGCTCTATTTCCGTAAATCCCGTCCAAGTGGAAGTTGGGCCATAGTGCCCTAAACGAGCATGAAAAAATGAATCTTTTAGGCTTCTACCATCTTCAAGTTTCGTTTGAGCCAAAATCGCATAGGGTTCTTCCTGATCTGTAGTATTCAAATCGCCCATCACAATTATGGGTAAACCCTTAGCCAAAACAGCGGCTTTCTCGGTTAGAAGTTTTGCACTCTGTTTACGGGCCTGTTCACCCCGATGATCAAAATGTGTGTTCAACACCGCAAATGTAGCATCGGATTCCCTATGCCTAAGCTGTGCCCAAGTCACAATTCTTGGCAATGCCGCATCCCAAGACTGACTACCCGCCTCATCGGGCTGCTCCGACAACCAAAAAGTGCCCGAATCCAGAACCTCAAAGAGGTCTTCACGAAAAATGATGGCACTATACTCACCCGATCCATCCGCATTTCGACCCACTCCAATCCATGTATAGGAGGGAAGCAGCTCTTCCAAATCCTCTAATTGATGCCTAAGGGCTTCTTGCACTCCCACAACTTCTGCTCCATATACGCGTATCAATGCAGCCACACGTTCCTTCCGACTTGGCCACGCATGTACGCCGTCTCCCGGGTTATCGTATCGAATATTATAGGTCATGACTCGGACCAAAGAGGACTCCACACTCGTGGTTTCTTCCGCGTTTTTTTCCTCGGGTTGAACGAATATCGACCCAAAGCCTCCAATCATGACTGCTATAATGGCCCAAGTGATTGTCGAAAATTTTTTAAGCATCATCGCTCCTATTTATAAACGTTATGAGTCGAAATAGTAGAGATATTTCCAATTAAGGGAACATAATAGATAATTAGGAACTTATGCGTTGTTTAGCAACTGAAATTGTACTTTAATCAATTTTCTTCTTCGATCAGACTTGGCTTTCTTTTTTATGATAAAGTCTGCCGCAAGAGCTTTATTCATCCCTTTAATCAGCTGATTTCGTTTGGTTGTAATATGGGTTTTATGACCTATTCCATTAAAGAGTTTTTCGTCTAATTCATCTAGATCTATGGTATCTAGTTGCTCTTCTGACATTTCATTAATAATGGTAATAAGTTTAATCTCTAGCGGATCATAGAAGTATATTCGCTTGCCTTGTTTTGTAATGAACGCATGATTTCCATTAATAACGAATAGCGGATCGGTCGTAATGATATTTTCTGTGGCATCGGCAGAATCATGTTGTTTTCTGGTCCAGTATAGATAAGCACCAACCGAGAAAAGCAATAAAAATAAGATGGATAACACATATATGGGTTTGATATTCTTATCTGGTTTAATGACCAAAAAAGTTTGGTTGGTGAAAAAATCATCCACACTATGTTTTTCTATGTCAAAATTGATGAGATCCTTGAAAGATGTGGATGAGGGCGCGCTTATAACGGCCAAGGTATCAGGATTACTTCCTTGCATTACACCATATATCTGCTCATTCGAATTCCACATAGAGAGGGTATGGGTTTCTAGGTCATAAAAATAATTCCCCATAATATTCAGCTTGTTGCCTATAGCTTGTTTATTTGAAATCACATTGGAATTATGTGCTCCGGACACCTTAAAGTTATGAGTACTATATTCTTGAAACAGTACCCAGCTCTCTATGGGTTCGGCTCCATGAACCCTATTAGCAGTATATACATTCAAAGTGTTTTGAAAGGTCCTAAACAGATAAAACCGATTATTTTGCAGCTTCCAATAAAGGGCTCGATTTTGTTCATTGGGTTTAGGCCTATTACCTACTATATGTTCATCCCATTCTCTGTTTTGATTTTTATTAAACACCAATAGACTGTTTTTTATAAAAAATTCACCTCCACCCCCAAAAAAGAACATCCTGTTAAAACCATCTAAGAATCCCGTAGATCCATAAAATGACCTCAGTCGATATGATCGGTCTATCCTACTTAACTCTTTAGTGTCTACGTCATAATTGAAGACCCTACCTAATCCTGCATCAAAGAATAACAACTTCCTTGAATTGGAATCAAAGTAGGTCATGGTGTCGTCTAAATATCTTCGATCTAAGGTATCTATTGGGCTTGATTCCCCATTCTTCTTGAGATACAATACCCCATCAGACATGTCATAGATGTATAATTGATGTTGATCAATATCTACCCCTAATCTATAACGGAGTCCATTTGCCATATTCCGCTCATAATTTACTTGAGACAGGTGGTCATACCCTGTCGTATCATTCTGAACGCTGAGCCCCATGAGTAGAAGAACAAAATAAACCATAACTACGCACTTATATAGATATCCCTTGTATTAAAATAAAATACTTACTTAATACAACTAACTAATTACTGAATGCTTACACAAATAATGTAAGTATCGCTTAGGTAGTTCTCCCCATGGGAATGAGAATAGTTATCTGAAATTTGAAGAGTATTTTACAGAGCGTTGACCATTACCCAGTTCTATAAACAAAAAAACCTTCTTTGATTAAGAAGGTTTATAAAAGTACGAGAGGGGGGACTCGAACCCCCACACCGGTTAAGATACTAGATCCTAAATCTAGCGCGTCTACCAATTCCGCCACTCTCGCAAATCGCTGGTTCAACCGTGCGATTTAAAATTACTATCAAAAATTTGACAGACTTTAAATTACGCTTTTATCCACATATTGTCCAATACTAGCTAAGCTAAAATTCAATCCGAAAAAAACAGGGGCCTCTTAGTTTCAATGCATCAATTAATTTCTTGTATAAGACTTGAAAAGGGGCCACATAATCCACAGTTTATAGGACAATATTAGAATACTGGTTATGGAAAAAGCGCCCAACCGTAGTAAAAAATCAAATACACCACCTGCTCAATCGAAACAAGAGAAAATGAAGAGGATCGAATACAAAGGAGAGCATATCCGCGCATCAAGGACCGGAGGTGTAGCTGCGAGGGCAACCGTATCGGATAAAAAATTAGGAATAGGTGCTACTGTAAATACGAAACATGGGTTACGGCTTCATAAAAGATTGTGGAATGGGGCTCGTGTAGGTTTTCAAAAGGGTCGGTTCCAATTCATCGGAAGATATGGAAAGGGGCCTTTTAAAATAAATCAGTCTAAGAAAGGATTTAGTGCTTCTTACTCGAATTCGTTTGGTTCATATAATTTTTTTAAGCCTCAATACTCCAGTTTTCGAATGGGAGGACTCCATTTTAGGGGGCAAACAGCTCAAATGCTTCAAGCCGTGATTATGCTGTTTGTGGGTACCTTTAATCTCATTCTTTTTTCATTCAGAGCAATCTATGTTTTAGGGTGGGTTGTCTATCAAATAGTGGTATTTTTTGTGAAATTTGCGTGGGCTTCATTTCAATTTTTAAAAGAACTTGTTTTGGGATTCATTCAAGGATTTAAAGAAACACCTAAATAAACCATTATGTACTACAATCTGAGAATGGTGTACATCACCACACCTACCAAAACAGTGGCAAAGGAGTTGGGTCGTTTACTGCTGGAAAACCGCCTGGCCGCCTGTGTAAATATTCTCGATGGAATGGATTCTATGTATTGGTGGAAAGGTGAACTGGTTGAAGAACAAGAATGTGTGCTACTGGTAAAAACGCATTATTCTCGAATGAAAAAACTCACTACCCTCGTAAATGAACATCATCCTTATGAGTGTCCTTGTATTATTTCGTATACCATTACGGAAGATGAGGGGAATGCGAACTATCGGGACTGGCTATATAATGAGTCGCTTGCAAAAAACTAGCGGTTCTCTTTACGGCGCAACATCATATCGGTTTCGTATTCTTTACCTTCTCTGAATAACCTGACCGACATCATGTCGCCTTCTTCATATTCTCTCATAAGTGCCCAAGCATGCATTTCACTGGCTACTCGTTCTTCTCCTATTCGTAGGATAATATCACCAGGAAGTACTCCCGATTCGTAGGCAGGACCATTTTTATTTACGCTCATTACAAATAAACCCGGAACGGGAGGCAGTCCATACTGATAGACCAGTTGCCTGGTCATAGGCGTAAATTCCATACCCGCATCAAAGGATAGTTGAACTTCGCCCGAATCTTTTAACTGCTCAATAATTTTTTGGACACGCTCGCTCGGTATGGCAAAACCCAAACCCACAAAACCACTGCTGGTGCCGCCGGTAAAAATAAAGGTGTTAACCCCAATTACCTGTCCATTTGAGTTAACCAATGGACCGCCCGAGTTACCTCTATTAATTGCGGCATCGGTTTGAATCATATCAATGTACACTCTTGGTTCCTGAGGATCGGGTCGAAAATCTCGTTTGGTTGCACTGATGACCCCCACCGTTACCGTTGGCTGGCCATCGGCAAATAGGCCAAAAGGGTTTCCCATGGCTACGGCCCATTCCCCAACCATCAAATCATCGGTAGGAGCGAACTCTACATAGGGAAAACTCGTAGTATCCGATGTGATTTTGAGTAGTGCTAAATCCGCTAATTCATCAGATCCCAATATTTCGGCTTCATAACTAGAGCCATTTGGCAGGGTTACCATTATGGTCTTGGCATTGGGATTGGCCACATGCTCGTTGGTAACAATGAGTCCATCATCACTGATAATAAAGCCCGAGCCCATACTTTGTACTTCGCGCTGAACAGGCCGCTCAAAAAAGAAGGAAAAGAAAGGATCTCGACTGGTAGCGTATCCGGTTTGAAGCTCCGTAACCGTAATACTTACAATGGCTGGACTCGCCTTTTGTACCGCTCGCGTAATAGCGTTTGATCGTGACCGATCAATCGACTGGTCTCGAGTTCGACCTTCTACTACATTTGCCCCATAATCCGATCCTTCTGGATATACTTCTCTCATTGGGCTATTTAGATCTTCTTCAGTAAGATCTCCAGGTAAAAGTTGTTCTGCAGTTTCTCCATCCTGATTGGAAGACATCTCACCTGTGGCTTCATTGGAACTACCCGAATTCACCCCCCCACAGCCAACACCCATCACCCCACCCAACATCACGGCGCACAGAACAAGAATCTTCACCCCAACACCCGAGGCTTTCGACCCAGCACCTTCCGACCCAACACCCGAGGCTTTCGAACTAGCATCCAACGTACCAACCACTCGATCCATCGCTTCACGCCCATTCTCCAACACCACCTGCTTAGCTTCCTCCAAACCAGCCTTCACCCAGCCAGCCGCAGCCTTAGCATGACCACCTCCATTAATCTTCCTCGCCCACATGTTCACATCCAAATCGGTACGAGAACGCAAGCTCACTTTAACCCGATCTTCGTCTTCTCGAAAAAGAATACATCCCATCACCCCCTCCAAGCTCAGCGGATAGCTAACAAATCCTTCCGTATCACTGGGTCCCGTGCCCGTAGCTTCAAACATTTCGCGGGTTACCGTGATGCTGGCTATCCGCCCATCGAAATGAGTTTCTATGGTATTGAGTGCGCGACCTAAAAGAGCTATTTGACCGTGGCTTTTGTTGGCGTAGAGTGCATCTATAATTTCGTTAGGACGAAATCCACCTCGATCTAGCAAGTCGGATGCCGCCGCCAAGGTGGCCGGGGTTACACTATCGAACTGAAACGATCCGGTATCGGTAACCATACCCGTATAGAGTGCTTTACACGCATTGGGCACCAATTGATCCGGGTTATGGGCGTGATACAACCCATAGACTAGTTCGCAAGTAGAGGATGCAGCAGGCACCGAAACCGACTCAGTGAAAACATCACTTGGGAAAGGATGATGATCCATCATATACAATGGTTTGCCCGAGGACTCGGCATGTTCGGCCACCAATCCAAATCGAGAGAGCTGATTCCCATCTACAAAAATAACCGCATCGACCTTGGAAAGAGCATCGACGGGGGGAACTTCAACCCGAAAAAATTTCATGAGCCATCTCAAATTATCCGATATGCGATCTTGGTTGTAGGCGACTACCTCAACACCATTTTGTTGCAGCCAGAGACAGAGGGCAATTTGAGAACCCAAACAATCCCCATCGGGGCGAATGTGAGAAAATACGGCTACTTTTTTGTGGGATAATACCTGAGATATAAAGGCCTGGTACATGGTGGAAATGATCGAATTGAATTAGGCTGTTGTTCAGTTTTATACAACGCGTAAGACTAATATATTAGTATTCTATCCCACATTCTATTTAATAACGATGCACGCATTAATTATTGGAGGAGGAATCCCTCCCAAAAAAGAGCTTTTAGAACAGGAAATGGCCAAAGCCCAGTTGCATATTGGCGCCGATAGTGGTGGTCATGTGTACTTGGGCTATGGGCATCGGCCCGATATTGTCATTGGGGATTTGGACAGCTTTGTGTACACTCGACACGAGGGGGTGCAGGTGCTTGAGGTAGCCGATCAGGATTCCAACGATTTAGAAAAATGCTTGGATTATGCCTGTAAACAAGGGGCTAGAAGCGTTACCGTGTTGGGAGCAACGGGCAAGCGTTTCGATCACACCATTAAAAATCTTTCGGTGATGCGGCGATATTTCTCGATTTTTGAAGATATTCGATTCAAGGATAATCATGGAGAGCTCTTTCTAACCGAGTCACCCTATGCTCCTGGTCTACCGGTTGGTACAGGTATTTCTTTTTTGCCCGTAGAAGGACCTGTTACGAATTTCAGCTCAACCGGAGTTAAATATCCATTGACCCAAGGAACCTTGGCGATGGGTGTGCAGGATGGAACCTCCAATGAAATTACCTCCAAAGATGCGGTCGTTCATTTTGATGGCATTCTTGGGGTTTATATTATTGGGTAATCAAAAGGCATGGCCAAGATAGTCTGTCGACACTAAAACCGTTAAAAACCAAGTGAAATCGATTCTTATGTATCACCAGCATCGCGCAAAATTGTATCGCCTTTTTTCTGAAACCAACAAAAGCCTCATCTTTTTATCGGGTGCAAAGGTCATGTATCGGTACAATACAGATTATGAGTTTGCTTTCCGGCAAGAGTCGAATTTTTGGTATGTCACCGGAGTGAATGAGCCCGATTGTGCCACCCTATTAGACATCGACGCCAATGAATTTCATTTATTTGTACCCAAAAGAGATGCTCAATATGCCGTATGGCATGGCTATGTGAAAAGTTTAGATCAATATCGTAAGGAATATGCCCCAGATCATATCCACTATGTAGATGATCTTGAACAGGTAATAAAAGAGTGTAATCCTTCGACTGTGTTCTGCCAAAATATCGATGATGCCACCTTAATTAAGGAAATGATGCCAAGTGCAACCACCGATCATGAGGCACTCGTTGATGCGCTCAC
>CAKZLH010000121.1 GCA_937125285.1 uncultured Balneolaceae bacterium
TCTTTTACTTGAATAAAATGCCGTATAAACAGTAAAAGCAGAATAATCAGCGCGCATACAATCAAAATGCTATGAGAAATGTCTGGAAATGTTACCTCTGTCCAGCTGAAAGGCCAATGAATCAAGCGATCACCATAATGAATAACTTGCTCTAATAGATAAGCAAGGGGTTCAAGAGCGGCTTTAGACCAAGTAGTAACGCCAAAAAACACCCCCCAGTAATTCCCTAACATGGCCAGGGGTAAGGCCATCGAAAAAAGGGGTAATACCAAAGCATTCACAAAAGGAGCCACCCAAGATATTTGCTCAAAATAATAGACTTGCAGCGGCAACAGAAACAACTGAAGAACAAACGAAACCAAAAAGGCGGTAACAACGGCTCTAATGGCTATATGTTGCACCGATTGTAGTCCACCTAGAATAAAAAAGTTCCTGTTTTGGCGCCTCAAGCCCTTTCTTTGCTTAGGATTCTTTTTTTTTCGGGTTGAAGGTGAGTTTTTGCCCTCATCCGAAATTCGAAACCGTTGCAAGAAAGGGGCTAAGTAAATCAACACCAAAACCGCAGAGAACGACAGCTGAAAGCCTGGCCTCATCAGTTGATTAGGTTGCCAGAGTAATATACAAAAACCCGACCATGCCAAGCTATTCAAGGTGTTTGACCGGGCCCCTAGTGAAATCAACAATACATGAGCAAAAGCCATTAAGGTTGCCCTTATAACCGATATACTAAAACCCGTAAATGCGGCATATAGCAGGAGGAGCAAGCCTATCAATAGCGCAAGAACTAGACGGTACGGAGCGTTGGATGTCCAATAGGAAGCTATACCGGTCCGGTAATGACTTTTTTGTTGAGCTTTTTTCCAAAATAGTGCTACCGGTAGTAATAAAATTCCCACATGTAAGCCGGATACGGCTATGATATGACCCAGGCCAATTAGGTTGAAGATATTTCGATGATGCGGGTCTATTTCGCTTTTTTTTCCCCAAATAAGAGCCTGAAAAATACCACTAATTTTAGCTTGTGTTAATTCGCCTTCCCTTAACATGTTAATACCCTTTTCGCGAACCCTCTCTGGTATAGATGGGCTTTGGGCATCATCCGGTGCCTCATAGACAGCCAGTAGTTCCGATTCGTATCGGATATTCTGAGTTCTAAAATACCCCCGGGTATTAAATTGCCCTGGATTGTCTAAAGGTGTAAAGCTTCTGTTCCGAACATAATACCACCCCTTCATAGATGGGGAGAGTTTATCTCGTGCCCTTTCTGGATCTAACACATCCAATGATCGAGGGCTATAGGCAGACCAAAGAATGTTATTTTTAGCATCAAGTCTTAGATAGATATCATAGGGCCGGACGGTTAATGCCGGCTGATCAGGCGCACCCACCACCTGTACACGCAAACGATAGCGCTTAGGCCCCCTATCACCGAGTTGGTCTTCGGGGATTAACTGCCCATAAACATATTCTTTAGCCGCGCCGAATGGTTCTGTCCGCTCCCATATCTGGTCCGATATCGAGCCATTGATATATCCACATATTAGAACAAACAAAAGATAGGCCGCTCGCACTTGAAGTCTTTGAATAAGACACTTATTAGGAAGATAGACCAGTACTGTGCCAAATAGAATGATTAATAGTGATAATACCACGACTCCTTTTGAGCCAATAGGAAAATAGTTCTCTAGCATAATTCCAATGCTGTATAAAATGACAATTCTAAGAGCACTTATCATGTTGTCTATGGGTCAATGGCGGATCATGTGATTTTAATGGACAGCGCTACACCTCGACCATTTACAAACTATTTATGGTGCAAATGAGCCTCATCAGGCAGCTACTCTAGTGAAGGAGCTTCCTGCTTAGAATAACTTACCCAACTATCTACCTGCTATTTTTTACGTTGATGAATAGTGTTTTTTTTTCGTATTTAGGCTACTGATATCTGAATACCACCCCCATCAAACCGAATCTACAAACATGAAAAGAAGAGATTTTATTACTACAATGGGCATGGCGAGCGCCGGTTTAACCATCATCCCTCGCCATGTTTTGGGCGGCCCGGGTTATACGGCGCCTAGCGATACCCTCTACATTGCAGGCATTGGCGCTGGAGGTAGGGGAAATGCCAACTTGCGTGAATTAGCAAGACATACCCAAGTAAAAATTTCACATCTCTGTGACGTGGATGATAGAATGACCAAATCTACTCGAGAAACTTTTTCCGACGCCCCTTATGTCAAAGATTATCGCGAGTTGATGGATAAGCACTCTTCCGACTTTGATGCCGTAGTTATTTCTAGCCCCGATCATAATCATGCCGTACAAGCCATGTCGGCCATCGTTCGCGGCAAACATGTCTATGTAGAAAAGCCCCTTACACACGATATTTATGAGGCTCGCATGCTTACCGAGGCCGCACTCAAACACAAAGTGGTCACTCAAATGGGTAATTTTGGTTCTTCGAGCGATGGGGTACGGCAAATGAAAGAATGGCTTCAGGCGGGAATCATTGGAGAGGCTCATACCGTGCATGTATGGACCAATCGCCCCGTTTGGCCTCAAGGTGTGGCATGGCCACCTGAACCCGCACCCATACCCGAGGGCTTAGATTGGGATCTTTGGTTGGGTACAGCTCCCTACAAGGACTATGTCGATGGGCTGGCCCCTTTCAACTGGAGAGGATGGAGTGATTATGGTACAGGCGCCTTGGGTGATATGGGGTGTCACTTAATGGAAACCCCATTCAACGTGTTGGATCTAGGATATCCTGATCGTGTCGAATGTAGCGTAGGTGCGGTTTATGTAGATGAATTTCGGCGAGGTGAATTTCCCGAGGGCTTTCCTCCTTCTTCACATGTGGTCCTTCGATTCCCCAAGGAAGACGGGAATGCAATTAAACTACATTGGATGGATGGGGGTATTCAGCCCGCTAGACCAGAAGAACTAGGGCCTGACGAACAAATGGGAGATGGGGGTAATGGGGTCATTATCGAAGGAACCCGGGGGAAGATGATGTGTGGCACCTATGGCTCTAATCCCAGACTTTTGCCAAGTACTCTTAACGAGCTTATTTCGGTACCTCAGACGTTAGCCCGTGTTCCCGAGGGGCATCATCATCAGTGGGTAAATGGATGTTTGGCCGGCTTTGGGGAACACAATCTAAGCTCTTCATTTGATGTGGCGGGGCCTTTAACCGAGAGCGTATTAATGGGGAACTTAGCCATTCGAAGCTATGATTATAAGGAAGAGTACAAAGAAAGCTATACCGAAGAAGGCGTCGAAATGGAGCGAATGCGAACCCGTTATCCCGGCAGGGGCATTCAACTCCTTTGGGATGGCCCGAATATGAAGGTAACCAACTTCGAGCCTGCCAACGCCTTTGTTAAGCGCGAGTACCGTGAAGGGTGGAGTCTTTAAGGGATAAAACACCACCCTTTTGGGTACTAAACTCCTTCAACCCGAAAAATTCCTTGGCCGGTTACGCCCACGTAAATATAGCCGTCGGGCCCTTGCTTTAGGCTTCGCACACGTCCAATTCCCTGCAGAACTTCTTCTCGCGAAACTACTCGGTCACCATCGAGGCGTAAAAGCTCAACCATGCCAAATTTTAATGAACCAACCAACAGGTGGCCCTTCCATTCCGGGTACTTATCACTGGTAACAAATGCCATTCCAGATGGGGCTATGGAGGGTACCCAGTATTGAATGGGTTGTTCCATGCCTTCACGTACAGAGTCTTCCGCAAAGGGAGTGCCATTATAATTAATCCCGTAGCTTATTACGGGCCACCCATAGTTTTTTCCGGGCTCAATGATATTGAGTTCATCTCCACCCCGAGGGCCATGCTCATGAGCCCACATTTTTCCGGTAATAGGATGCCGCTCCATTCCCTGCTGGTTGCGATGACCATAGGAGTATACGGCTTCAATCGCGCCTTCTTGACCTACAAAGGGGTTGTCTACCGGGATGCTTCCATCATCATTAATCCGATACACCTTCCCCCCGTCTATACTCAAACTTTGAGGATTAACATCTCGATTCCCTCGGTCTCCAATGGTAAAATAAAGCGTGCCGTCCGTTCCAAATTCTATGCGGCTACCATAATGTGCTCCTCGGGTTGAGTTTGGGGTGGCCTTATAGAGGGTTTCAACCTCTTCTAATCCATTTAGGCCCAATTTAGCTCGTACAATGGCCGTATTAGCTCCCTCGCCATCTCCCGAATTCGATGAATAACTAAAGTATATCCATCCATTCTCGGCGTGGTTGGGGTGCGCTTGAACATCTAAAAACCCACCTTGTCGCTCGGCATAGATATCATCTAGGGCATTGGTAAAACTAGAAACAATTTCTCCGTCTTTAACCACATACAGAATACCCGATCGATCCGTGACCAAAAGCTCACCCGTACTCAACCAATCCATTCCCCAGGGAACTTCGATGCCAGAGACATATTTGGTAAAAGTATATTCATCTTGCGCCTTCGGGGTAGGTGTAGCAGCGCATGATACCAGAAGTAACACAGCGGCAACGAAACTAGTTAGTGACGTTATTTTTTTCATAGTATTTGGATTTAGAGGGTCGAAATTTGCTTTTTTGAGGTGCTTTCAATGTTTGAGTTGTGAAACGGTAAGCCAAAAAGTACAAGGTTTGTATGTTCTAACTCTAGTGGCTTTAACGTTATCACTTCCGTTTAACGATACATAAATTGTCGTAGTTCATCGGCGTTCATAAAGCCTGTTCTGCGTTTTAATAAATTCCCCTGAGCATCCAGGATCAGCGTTCCAGGAAAAACAAAAACTCCTTGCTGTTGCGCCCAGCTTCTCGAACTTACAGACTCACCCTTCCAGGTAATTGGTTCGTCGGCATTGCCATTTATTTTTACCGGAATATAACCCGCATCCAATACGGCTCGAACCGTACTGTCTGGGTAGACTTCTCGTTCCATGGCTCGGCAGTACTTACAACCATCTTCATATACGTCCACCAAGACCAATTTGTCCTCTTTGGTAGCTTCTTCTAATCCCTTATCAAGCGCCCTCCATTCAGGTGCGTTTTCAATTTGAACAGGAGCCGTATGCTGTAGAGCGTTGTACACAAAAACACCTAGAAATGCCCCTAAAACAATCGCCACAATAGATTTCTTGCTCATGGTTATGATCTTAGCCTGTGAACTTTAATAAATTATAATTGTATCTTAGAACACTATAATATAACAAAATATGGCGTATTGATACATTATGAATTCAGTCATTGAACAATACAAGTTGGGAGATGTTTCCGTTCAGGTTGTACAATCGGATCGTCCAAACAAATATACCGTGCAGTGCTCTAATAACCACTACAAATCGGAGTTCACGGTAAGTGAGTATGAATTCAAACACTATCGTCGCTTAATGAATCAGCGTATCACTGAGGCCTTTAAAGAGGCCAAGGAAGATGGCGAAACATCGTAATACCTAAATACTTAACCCTTTTCCGATTAGAATCGTAGCTTTACATGCCTAAAAATATTGGAAAACTAACCCTTTACTCTATTGACGATTTACACGAAAAACTTGGCGTGTCAAAATTAACGCTGCGTTCGTACTTACGTTCAGGTAAAATTCGGGGAAAAAAATTAGGTGTTAGCTGGTATGTGACCGAAGAAGCACTGTTCGAATATTTCAACACTCCAGAAGAAACAGAGCAGGAGAAGGCGCCTGAAACGAGTAGCTCGCCAAAACGGCACTATATTGTTCAGGGAATTAATGACTTAGTAAGTGAAACGGAAGAGTGCGAAAGCGCCGCTGATGTTATTGCGCTATTAGAAGAACAGGCTATTCTCAGTTTATTTCAGGTTAAAATTATTGAGAAGGATACCGGTAGACTTATTGAAATTGTAAAAGCTCGAGACTTTATTGATCAATATCAGTCCTTTTGATGACGGGCCCTTTGGTTTAGGTATTCATCTACACGCATAAGGCTGGCCATAGTTTTTGCGTCGTTTATTTGTCCCCGATAAACCATCTTCATGGCCTCTTGAAAACCGAGCTGATACACTCCTACGAATTCATCGGCGTCGGTATGTTGGGTGCCCTGAATTAGATGAGTTGCAAGATAAATGTGTATTATTTCATCTGCATAACCTATGGCAGGATAAAAATGCCCGACGTATTCCCACTTTTCTGCCGACCATCCAGTTTCTTCGGATAGTTCTCTTTTAGCGGTTTGAAGGGGATCTTCTCCACGATCAATTTTTCCCGCAGGTACTTCCCAAAATAACTGTCTTACCGGGTAACGATACTGCTGTATTAACAAGCATTCACCGCTATCCGTCAACGCTACAATCGCACACGCTCCCGGGTGTTTAATCCACTCTCTGGTCCCAATGCTGGCATCTGGTAATACGGCCCGATCCCGATACACCTGTAATAATTCTCCTGAAAAAACGTGCTCGGAATCACTGGTAAATTCCTGAAATTCACTGTTTAGCACTAAGGGTGTATTTTCTTTTTTCATAGTGGCTTTATCGGGCTATTGGTTTTAACTTTAGACACCTAAATATCGTAATTAATTCTGGGGCTTGTCGATACAAAACAACATAGGTGGAAAAAGAGTAGAGGTGAGTGGTAAGGTTTTTACCATATCCAATCTAATCTCTTTCTCTAGAATATTGCTTGTGCTGCCCGTTCTCTACCGGCATTATACCAATGATTTTACTTACGACATATACATCATTGCACTTATTGCCTATGGGGTAATTTCAGATTACTTAGACGGATTTGTGGCTCGCAAGACGAATACCATATCTGAAGTTGGAAAGATGATTGATCCCATATCCGATAAAATAGCCGCCGGATTACTGTTTATCTATACGGCTATCATTGGGTGGATACCCCTCTGGTTTTTATGGCTATTTATTATTCGCGACCTACTTATACTCCTTGGATCTAGTTTTATTAAGGTGCGCTACGGAAAAGTGGCTATGAGCACATTATCTGGTAAAATCTCGGTAAATGTGATTTCCATTTATTGGATTTCAGTGTTCTTTTTTAGAGAGGCCCTCATGGTGCACACCGTTTTGCTTTGGGCCTCAGTTATCATCATGTCCTTCTCTTTTATTATGTATCTTTTGAGATACCGGAACATTATGAAAGGCGCAAAATTTAATTAACATTCTCGACATGGGATTTCTTGAAAAATTAGGCTTTAAAAAAAACCCAACCTTAGAAGAAGGGGTTGAAGAAAGTCGTTCAGGGCTACTAAATAAGATTAGTAAGGCCATTGCCGGTAAGGATACGGTAGATGATGAAGTACTTGACGAGCTTGAAGAAATTCTTATTACCTCCGATGTTGGAGTTCGTACCACCATTGAAATTATCAAGCGGATTGAAGCTCGAGTATCCAGAGATAAATACGTTACAAAAGACGAGTTAAACACTCTTCTTCGGGATGAAATTATTGGTCTCTTGATGGAAAACCCGGTTGAAAGAGCGGCTGATTTTAATACCCAATTTCCCGAATCCCCTCATGTGGTACTAATTGTTGGGGTGAATGGTGTTGGTAAAACCACCACCATTGGAAAGCTAGCACATCAATATAAAATGGCCGGTAAACAGGTGCTATTGGGCGCCGCTGATACCTTTCGGGCAGCAGCGGTTGATCAGCTTAAAATATGGAGTGAGCGGGCCGATGTTCCCATCATTGAACAGGGTCAAAACGCCGATCCTGCGGCTGTTGCTTTTGATACCGTGTCGGCGGCTAAAGCAAGGGGGGCCGATGTTTGCCTCATAGACACCGCTGGTCGTCTTCACAACAAAAAAGCCCTTATGGAAGAATTGGCCAAAATTAAACGCGTTATGGGTAAGGTAATTCCTGGGGCACCTCATGAGGTTTTGCTTATTTTAGACGCTTCTACGGGGCAAAACGCTCTTCAACAGGCTAAGGCATTTACCGAAACGGTTGACATCACTGGGCTCGTGCTCACCAAACTAGATGGAACCGCAAAAGGCGGTATTGTATTGGGCATTTCACACGAATTATCGGTCCCGGTTAAATACATTGGGCTTGGAGAGGCCATGGGAGATTTGCAGGTTTTCGACAAGAAATCTTTTGTATCGGCCCTTTTTGGTGAAAGCAAATAAGCTATCGGCTTACACATTCAGGTTCATTTAGCCGGGCCAATTATTGGGAAGGTTGAAGCTGTGAGCGGGTTTGTTTAATCTTGGCCTAAAATGGCATCAACAGGCATTAAGTCCACATAAAAATCGGTCGGCACCTCTCCTAAATAAAGCCTGATCTGCTGTTCTTTAATCATTTCTAATACCGCAAGAAAAGTAACCGCAATCACCACCCTCTGAGTGATCTTTCCACATAGCTGAACAAAGCTCTGCCGGCCTTTTTCTTGGAGCGCGGTGAGAATAAACTCTGACTGTTGTTCAAGAGTGGCTTCTACCTTCTCTACTCGGTGAACCACATTCTTGCGCTCGATATCGGTTAGTACTTTTTTAAAGGCCGCAATTAAATCGAATAAAGTTACATCTTGTAATGCCTCTCCAGAAGCCTGTTGTTGAACCTCATCGGCTAGTGGATAGCCTCTGGCATACTTTTTTTGAGTTTCCTCATCGATATCGGAAAGCTTTAAAGACATTTCTTTGTATCGTTTGTACTCTAGCAGCCTCTGCACAAGCTCGTAGCGAGGATCGTTTTCATCTATGCCTTCGTCTTCTTCACTTTCTTCTCGCGGCAACATCATCTTGGCCTTAATAGACATCAACATACTGGCCATCCACACAAACTCACTAGCCACATCCAAATCCAATTCTTCTAGAAGGTGAATGTATTCCAGGAATTGGTTGGTGATATACGAAATCGGGATATCATAAATATCCAGCTCATCTCTTTTTATAAAAAAAAGAAGTAAGTCTAAAGGGCCTTCGAAGTTCTGTAATTGTACACGATACATGTTTTAAATCTAACGGGTTCTAATCATAAAAGCCGTAAAAATTATTTTATGCTTTTGCTTGACTTAAATATATATTATTGATTAAATAAAACTTATGAGTAAAATAAACTATAACAGATATTTTAATGCTGTTCTTCAAGATGATGTCGACGTACTAAACGAGCTCACCCCACAAATTTCCGATATATTGTATCGGTTTTTACTAATTCGATATGGGGCTAGCAGGGATGACGCGCTGGATTGTGTACAAACTACACTCTTACGGGGGGTAAAGCGGATAAAAGAAGGGGGGATTGAAAAACCAGAGTCCCTCTTGCCTTACTTCTTTACCACTGCAAAACATGAGCTTTTTCGCTTAAGGCGCTCAAAACATACCCGCCATGTTGAATTCGTAGCAGAAGAACATGGCACAGAAGCTTATCAGCTCAAAGAGCTCATGGATGAAGAGCGGATGTCGGTGCTAACCGACTGTATTCAAGAATTAACCCCCTCTTCCCGGGAGTATATTTTGTATTGGCTTAAACATCCCGATTATAACGCACAAGATGTCGCAAATCATTTTGGCATCAGTTTGAATGCTGCTTGGACAAGAAAACATCGAATTCTTAAAGTTCTTCAGGCTTGTTGCGAAAAAAAATTAGCTAAATAGCGTAAGGGTTAAGGAGTTAGGAGTTCTTTACAGGTAATAAATAGTATTGAAGTAGCAAAACAACAAAAACCAAACTAAAATCAGATTATGATTTATAGTAACAACGAAAAAACAAAATTAGAAAAGATTGATGATTACGTTAAAAACCAACTTACAGAGGAACAAAAGGATGAATTATGGCTAGAGCTAGGTGATGATCCCGATTTAATAGATCGGCTTGAATTAGAAATACTGCTGAAAAAATGGGCTGAAATATACCATAAGATTCAAGCGCAGCTTTTGGCGCCATTGCACTTAATAGGCTCTAAACCCTTTCATTAAGGCATGGGTATAGGGGATTCGGAGGCCTTCATGTGATGCATTAATCGTTGATGAGTTCCTGCATTCGTTGTTTTATTTGAATTCTCATCCTTATGATAATGCCCGTTCGAATCTAATTGCCACCTCTGCTGAGTGTCTTCTAGATAAACCTTTAGCATAAACTCTAGGTACTTTTTTAGGGCGGTGCTTTCAATGGGGGTAATCGCTTCAACACGGGCGTCCAGATTTCGGTGCATCCAGTCCGCAGATCCGATGGTGTAAAGCTCTTGGCCGGAGTGATAGAAATAATAAATTCTAGAATGCTCTAGAAAACGACCTATTACAGAATGAACCCGAATGTTTTCACTTAAGTCTGGTATGCCTGGTTTCAATCGGCAAACCCCACGAACAATTAGGTCTATTTGAACCCCGGCTTGTGACGCTCTGTATAGGTGTTGTATAATTTGCGGATCTTCCAGGCTATTCATTTTAGCAATGATTCGCGCCTTCTCTCCTT
Source organism: uncultured Balneolaceae bacterium (assembly GCA_937125285.1). Lineage (GTDB taxonomy): Bacteria > Bacteroidota > Rhodothermia > Balneolales > Balneolaceae > UBA1275. Next base: position 10,414 of record CAKZLH010000121.1, read on the forward strand.
TTTCGGCGGCATCTATTTCATGATCAATTAGGCTTAACATGCCCTTTCTCATGTAATTTGGGGCAACCATAAGCTTTTCAAACTGCTGCTCAGGTGCAAATCCGGTTAGTAAATTAAACACATTGGTTACATCTTTGGCCATGACCTCATCACATGTGAACAAACCCAAATCCTCATAGAGCTGGGCTGTATCCGGGTGATAATTTCCGGTCCCAATATGACAATAGGTTCGGAGCCCTCCTTCTTCCTCTCTCACCACCATGGTCAACTTAGTATGTATTTTTAGCCCAGGAATACCATATGCCACATGAACGCCGACGTTTTCAAGTTGCTGGGCCCACAATATATTACGTTCTTCATCGAAGCGGGCTTTGATTTCAACCAATACCGCAACCTGCTTACCCTCTTCAGCCGCATGCATCAACGAATGCATAAGGGGGGAATCTTTAGAGGTTCGATACAGGGTTTGTTTAATGGCTAATACTTTAGGGTCTTTAGCCGCCTCTTCAATAAATCGCTGTGTACTGAGTTCAAAACTGTGATACGGGTGATGAACCATAAAATCACCTTTTCGAATCACAGAAAATATATTAGGCATCTGCTCCTCGGGGGGGTGATGGAATACAGGGTGTAGTACCGGATTCCATGGCTGATCTTTCAGGCGAGCAAATCCATCTATGGTTGCGATTTGAAAAACATCTACCAAGCCGATTGTGCCTTCCATTTCATATACGTCCTGCTCTTTAATCTCTAGATGTTTTATCAGGAACCTCTTTATCGCGGGCGGTGTATGTACGTCCAATTCCAAACGAACAATTTCTGCAAATTTTCGCTCTCGTAATTCATCTTCTATCACCTCTAATAAATCATCTGCCTCTTCTTCATTTCTCTCTAGTGAGGCGTTTCTAGTGACCCT
>CAKZLH010000122.1 GCA_937125285.1 uncultured Balneolaceae bacterium
ATAATTAAGGATAGAATGAATAGTGTATTTCGTTTCATAGTACGTTTAGTTTAAGCGTTTGTTTAGCCGGTAATGTGTTTAAAAGACTTTCTTGATGAATACCGGTGTTATATCAACAAATTATTTGTTGAATCGTTCACAAAAGATATGAATTAGTTTAATGTTAAACTAATTTTTGGGTAAGGATTTTTGCTCTTACTAAAATTGCACTAAACACAAATAAAATAGATAGATAGAAAACCCAAAAAGCTAAAACTACAATAACGGTATAACTTTGATAAACCGATTCATAGCTAGATAGTGCGTAATTGAGGTAGAAACTTAGTAGTAATTTTGCTGTTTCAAAGAGAAGTGTAAATATCGATGCACCCAATAAGGAGTACCAGATGGTGATTTGTCGATCACTCATAAATCGAAAGACCACGAAGGCCAATAAGAATGTAAAAATGAGGGGAAGTAGTACATCTAAAAGCTCATAGATCCATGGAAGTTGAATCACAACTTGTGTATAGGGTATAGATATGGTTCGTAAATCAAAAAGCGATACGACTGAAATAAGTAGGCTAAAAAACAAAAACACCGAACCTAGGATCCCAATACCAAGAAAATTATATATGATATTCAACAAGGGATGATTTTGCGCCTGTATATCAAACACATCAAAAAGAACCATTTTAAGGCTGTGGAAGAGCCCTTGAGTAAAGAATAACATGATAATGATACCTGTAATACCCAATACATTTCGTCCCTCAACGAGGGGTAAGATAAGACCTTGAACAATGCGTTCACTTTCAATGAAGATTTGATTCGAGTTTTCGTAGGCAAGGTCGGGAAGTAACTCCGTGCCATACCGAGTTAATTCCGTATAGGCTGCTTCAAAAGAAAGGATGTAACCAATAATAGAAATCAGAATGAGTGAAAATGGAATAGCGCAAATAAATAGATTGAATGTCACCGCTGAGGCATTAAAGAATACATCCACTTTGCGCACTAATAACCAAACTTGGTTCCAATAAGCTCGAAAATTACTCAATACCTAGAATCTGTGATGGGTTGACGATTATAAAGTACTACTTCATCATCAAAATTACACCCTAAACTAAGGGTTCATGAATTAGTTCTGGCACTTCTGTGTTTTTAATATTGGTCTTTGGTATGTTCAGTTAACGTATAAAGCTTATATTTTGCTGATTATACTTTCGCTAAAACATCACATTCATACCATCACTTACATTGAATTTCAGGTCTAGGTACTAGTCGCTATGACAGCTAAAAAACAAACGCCTCTGATGAGGCAATATCATAGCATTAAAGAAGAATATCCCGATGCCATTTTGCTTTTTCGCGTAGGGGATTTTTACGAGACATTTGATTCAGATGCGGTATGTATCTCAAAAGAGTTAGGTATTACTCTCACCAAAAGAAATAACGGTGGAGATCAAACTCCACTCGCAGGCTTTCCTTTTCATGCCTTGGATAGCTATCTGCCAAAACTTGTGAATAAAGGCTATAAGGTCGCTATATGTGAGCAAACAGAGGACCCTGAAACAGCCAAAAAAGCGGGTAGAAAAATTGTTAGCAGGGAAATAACGGAAATTACCACTCCTGGTCTTACGCTTTCAGACAAGGTACTCGAGCATAACCGGAACAATTATATTTTTTCAATATATCGAGATAAATCCGTTGTGGGTGCGGCTTTCACAGATATTTCAACTGGAGAATTTGGTCTATTAGAATCGTCTGAATCAGAAATTCCAGCCCTATTAGCTACCTTTGAACCTTCTGAAATCGTTTGTTCTATAGGTCAAAAAGCATGGGCAGAAGGTCGGTTCAACCCGTGGAATCTTAGTTTTCAGCAGTCGTGGATGTATGAGGGAGATTATGCTAGAGATCATCTGCTATCTCATTTTAATACCCATTCACTGAAAGGTTTTGGGGTAGAGCAGTTGCTCGTTGCTCAAAAAGCCGCAGGCGTGCTTCTGAACTATATCAACGAGAATCAGAAAAAGGTGATGGGTCATATACGAAGGATGTATCGCTATGAACAGAGCGAATACATGACCCTAGATCCTTCGACCAAACGAAATTTGGAGTTAAGTACTTCGATGCATGAGGGAAGTGTCGAAGGCTCCCTCATTTCTATTTTAGACGAGACCATTACCCCAATGGGAGGTAGGCTATTGAGGCGATGGCTTACACACCCACTTAAACAAATTAATCCAATTGAGCATCGTTTACACCGAGTAGGCCTATTACATTCGGATCGATCGACTCGATCTGAAATTAGAGATCTATTAAAAAGTCTAGGTGATGTAGAGCGTTTGGTTTCTAGAATCTGTGTTGGGAGGTGTAATGCAAGAGATATTCGTCAATTGGGAGACTCTTTATCCATACTACCTACTTTAGAGGAGCTTCTTGAACAGATGGAGCATCCAGAACTTTTCGAGCAAATTGCTAATCTACCAAAGGTACACCAATGGGTTAAATATATTGATGAGCATATAGTAGAAGAACCTCCTGCCGTGATTCGAGATGGGGGAATGATTAAGGCGGGTTGGAATGCTGAGCTAGATGAACTCCGAGATATAGCCAAAAATGGTAAGCAGTATATTGCGAAAATTAAAGATCAGTTGGTGACCCAATCAGAGATTCCCTCTCTAAAAATCGGTTATAACAAAGTTTTTGGCTATTACATTGAGGTTACCAATGCTCATAAGGATAAGGTGCCGGAGCATTTTATTCGGAAACAGACCTTGGTAAATGCCGAGCGTTACATAACGCCCGAACTCAAGGAGATTGAGGAGAAGATTCTTTCGGCGGAGGATAAAAGTAAAGCTTTAGAGGCCGAGCTCTTTGAGGAGGTTCGAAGCTACCTTACTCAATTCGCAGAGGAGATGCAGGTTATTGCAGCAATTTTGGCCGAATTGGATGTATATCAATCCATGGCAGAAGTTGCCTTCCAGAATAATTATGTGCGTCCAAAATTGGATACGGGTAGTGTAATCGACATAAAAAAAGCTCGTCATCCCGTGGTAGAAAAGAGCCTAGCAGTAGGGGAGCCTTTTATTCCCAATGATATTTATTTGGATCAACAATCCGAGCAATTGCTTATGATTACGGGGCCTAATATGGCAGGTAAAAGTATCATTCTCCGACAAACAGGTCTTATTGTACTCCTTGCTCAAATAGGAAGCTTTGTACCCGCTAAGGAGGCGCATATTGGATTGGTGGATAAAATTTTTACGCGGGTAGGAGCATCGGATAATCTAGCAGCTGGAGAAAGTACTTTTCTGGTTGAAATGAATGAGGCCGCTAATATTTTAAACAATGCTACAGATCAATCTTTGATTTTGCTTGACGAAGTAGGCAGGGGAACCAGTACCTTTGATGGACTTAGCATTGCATGGGCACTTGCCGAGTATCTTCATAACCATGCTCCGGTAGCGGCTAAAACATTATTCGCAACCCATTATCATGAGTTAAATGCGCTCGAAGCGATGTATGAACGCATTGTTAATTACAATGTACAGGTGAGAGAACATGAAGGAAAAGTAGTATTTCTGCGTACCCTTGTTCGTGGAGGAGCAGATCATAGTTATGGAATTCAGGTGGCAAATATGGCGGGTTTACCCCATACGCTGATCCAGAGAGCACAGATGATTCTTCAGCAACTAGAAAGTCAGCGCTTAGAGATTGCCGACGATACCAATACGAAGCTAGAAGGCATTGTACGTGCTCAAGTAAGGAAAGGAGCCACGGAATCTCTTAATAAGAAGATTGATGTGATGCCGGAGACCGAGCAAATGAGTTTATTTGGGCATCGCATCGATCCAACACTAGAAGATTTAAAAAATAAAATCCAAGCGATCGATCCCAATCAGTTGAGTCCGATGCAAGCATTACTGCTGATCGATGAGTGGAAAAAGATGCTGGATTAGATCGAGCTATTTGTTCAACCCGAAAAAATAAATGAAAAACTCAGCCAAGTACATTGCCGATCGCATTCGTCTTATGATAGCTACTAAACAGTTTCAGGTGGGTGAGGCCCTTCCATCAACACGGGAATTGGGTAGGCAGTTGGAGGCTAGTTTTCATACCGTGAGGAAAGCCTATCATGGCTTAGCGGAAGAGGGATTGTTGAAGAGTGAAAAAGGAAAGGGCTTTGTGGTGTTACGGCAAAACACCCTCTTGGACAAAGAAAAGCGTTTGGAGGTTGGTGGGGCCAAGGTACAAGCTCTGGTCGAGGAGTTGGTGGGCTATGGCTTAGATGACTCTGAAATTGAATTATTGTTTCAAGAGCAATTAGATTACATGGATTGGCCCGATCGTATTCAAAGTTGCGCTTGTATTGGTGAGAATAAAGAGATGGCATCCATGTTGTCGACGGCTATCCGAACAGAGGTGGGGGTAAAAAGCGAGCAGTTAACCGTAAGCGAATACGAAAAGGCAGCTACTTACGATGCTATTTTTACGCCCATACGGTACATGCAGCAATTTCGGCCACTACAAGATCATACGATGGTCATACCCATTATTTATCATTATGATCCGGAACTCATTCTCTCTATCACTGAGCGATCATCTTTACAAACCATTGGGTTGGTTACTTCCCAAGAAGATAGTATTCCAAAAATCATCAATGAGCTAAAACCAACTATTTCCTTTGATGGCTCCTTTGTAGCAGGGAGTATGTATGGCAAATCCCTACCACTCTTTGTACGTGATACCGACCTCATACTTTACACCCCGGACAGTGCGCGATTGGTGGAGCAGAAAATCCCTGAGAAGAATCGACTAAAGCTCGCCTATCGGTTAAATGAACGAAGTGCTGAGATGATCCGAAATGAACTTTGGGAGCAGTAGGTATAGATGTCTAAAAAAAGTCGCTCGGTATCTAAAGTCATTGAGCAAGCATTGGAGTCTATTGAAGCTGAATTAGCAGCCGTTAGGGCACTCCCTTCAAGAGAATGGTTGTATAATGGACAAAAGAAAACCGATAGAGGGCAATTTGTCTATGGCTTTGAAACCAATCAATTAGGGCTCCGATTTGCCGAGCAGGTCCGGGCACGGTTTCAAGGTGCTTCTTCATCACCCAAGCAGGAAAATCCAAAGGATTGGATGCCTGTTGAAATACTTGAGTTTAAGGATGGGGTTATCTGGATTGAGTTTGAAAAGGATCAAGGTCTAAGTATCGACCGGGTTGAAGTGGAGTGGGAAAACGATTTTGTTTGGATGAAACTTCGTGAACAGCTCGAGATCTTAGAAGAACAATATGATGAACATCCTTTACTGAAGCAGATGTTGGATCTGGATAGTATTCCCTTCGATGAGAGGGCTGGAGTTGATGCGATAACGGCCGACCTAGGACGGTTCAACCCGAGTCAACAAGAAGCTATTCGATTGGCTATGAAAGAGCCTGTGTTGTATGTCTGGGGGCCTCCAGGAACGGGAAAGACAGCGAGTTTAGGTCGTATGGTGGCCGAATACTTACGTCAAGGGAAAAAAGTGTTGATGGTTTCCAATACCAATCGGGCTGTGGATGTGGGTTTGTTGAGTGTGTTGGATGCGATTCGAGAGGTAGGCTTACACGTGAACAGAGAATCGGTGTCGCGTTTTGGAGAGCCTTGGTTAGATGATGAGCGTTTACAGGACCATGCTTTTGATCTACAGGTTGAAGAAGAACACGCTCATCGTAAGATTCAAGCCGCTGAGTGGGATACCTTGCTTAGAACAAGTGAGCAGGCGCAGCAAGCAGTCGATGAATTTATGGAAAATGATAAGCCCATACCCTCGGAGCTTGAACTACGTTGTGAACAACTAGGAGATAAGATTGATCGCTTGGGAGGACGATTGTATTTGGAGGCTGAGGTAGAGCGCTTATCTACCTTAAATGAGCGTCATGAATTAAAAAAAAGGCGTCTGGTTGCCACAACACTAGCGAAAGTCTGTACCTCGGAGTTATTTTTCGGTTTGAAATACGATGCAGTGGTAGTCGATGAGGCTTCCATGGCTAATTTGGCTTTTCTATTGGTTATGGCCTCAAAAGCAAAAACTCATTTGGTGGTTACCGGTGATCCCATGCAGTTACCACCCATCGCGATTACCGATGAACCCAATGCCCGAGAGTTTTTAGAGCAGGACATTTTTACTTGGGTCGCGCAGGCTAAGGACAGTCTAGAATTATTTCAGTGGCACGATGAGTTCCCCGACAATACGGCGTTTTTTGATATTCAGTACCGATTACAATCTGACCTTGCTGGAGTTATTTCGAAGGTGTTCTATGAAGGTAGGTTAAAGAGTTCGGATACTAAGTCGACGATACCGTCTTCTGCTTCAGCTGGGGATGAGTGGTTTTCGGCATCGGTAGCTCTGGTCAATAGTTCGAAATATACCCCATTATTGGTCCAAGACACCAATGAGAGGGGCTTTCGACCAGAAAATGAGGTTCATAAAACCATCATGATGGAATCGGTTGAGCGATTATTGAACAAATATGAGCCTGAACAAATAGGATTGATTGTTCCATTTCGACATTCCGTGTATCAGTATCGTACGGCGCTTCGCGAGAGTATTTTACCCGGAGCTATGGGCATAGAAGTGGGTACTATTCATACCTTCCAGGGTCGTGAAAAAGAAGCGATTATATTGGATACCATAATGACGGCCGAAATGCAATATGGTAGGAGAAGGGATTATAGTGTACGACCTTTTGATGAAGCAAAAAATGGGATGGCCGTACCGCGGTTATTAAATGTGGCTTGCACGCGTAGTAAAAAACTCTTGGTTGTGATTGCCGATATGTCGCATATGCGCCGAGTATATAAGGGAAAATTTATGGCGCGTTTCTTAGATGCACTTTCTGAAATTTCTTTATAAAAGGATTTGCTCTAGAGGGGTAGAAGGTCTTATATTTGTTATCCCTTCGTCGGAAGGACCAAGCGAGAATAGCTCAGTTGGTAGAGCACAACCTTGCCAAGGTTGGGGTCGCGAGTTCGAGTCTCGTTTCTCGCTCTTTTAAAAGGCAGTTAAGTTATCTTAGCTGCCTTTTTTTCTTTTGGGGGATGATTGATCTATGCAGGGTTAGTTATTTTAGCAAAAGCAATTTTCTAGTAAGGACTTCCCCTTCAAATTCCAAGCGATACAAATACATCCCAGAAGCATATCCTGAAGCATTGAAGTTAAGCTTATGACTCCCCGCAGAACGTTCTTCGTTGACTAATATCTGAATTTTCTGACCTAAGGTATTAAACAGGGATAGTTTAACTAGTCCACTTTTAGGTATTTGAAATACAATATTCGTGCTTGGATTAAAAGGATTGGGATAATTTTGAGCCAACCATAATTGAGTTGGTAACTCATCAATGGATTCGTTAGTCACCTCTAGTACCTTAGTATCGGGGCTGAGTGCTGTAGTAGGTATTACATTGGTGGGATTGGGACCACTCCAACGTAAAAACATGCCTGCCCCGCCAGAGTTATGGCTGTATTCAACTTTTATTTGGTTGGTTGAATTAGCCTGTAGAGAAATACTTCCGGTCGAGGATTGATGCTCATCTATAATGAGCTCATCGTTGAGCCAAACTTTAGCCCGGCCATTAATGGGGTCGGAAAAAAACCGGTACAACCCAAATCGATCTACCTTCAGTTCACCCTCCCATCGAACACTAAAACCAGAAGATGGGAGATCCGAATCTGGACCACGACTTCCCCAATTAAACGCGACCATTGGATCTTTGCGAATTACTTGGTCACCGGAAAAGTCATTATTCGAAAAATAGGTGGCACTCAAACCGCGTAGTGAGTCTTGATAACTACTCGCAATTCCTCGACCATGAAAGTCGATAAAATTGATGTTTCCCAAACCATCACTTCCAGGAGTGTGTTTAAAAACAAAGTACACATCCCGTGTACCGCCCGGATTGTCCAATTTGGCCGTGAAATAATCAAAATTTTGCCAGCCTCCAGTAAGCTGGGTGCCAATGGTTGCGATCAGGGGGCCATCTATGGCGTCTACTCGAACTTCTACATTCGCAGCGGTTTGTTGAGCGGCAAACCGAATGGTTACAAAATCGATTCCCTCAAAATTCATTGGGCCAAATTTTAGGGCAGAGTTATGCTTGGCAAAGCCAATATTTAACGCACCTCCTAAAAAATCACCGGTATTTTCGGTTTGAAGGTCAATGAGTTCTACCGCATGTTGGGCTTGCTTTCGTTTCATATTCAAGATGATCCCATCACTTCCTCTTAGAGAAGCACCAACTCCAGCACCATCATCCTCATAAAAAGCACCTAGCACATAGAATACATTATCGGGTCCCTCACCATGGGTTTCGGTCACAAAAGAACCTTCGCATCCATTGCGGGGTCCCGTACCATGCGCATGATCATCATGTCCTATAGAGGGTTCAACCACAACATCTTCACAAGCGATTCCATTACCTATACTTCCTTGTTCGGCATCGGTCACTTCAACCCGATAATCAATTACATCGTAATCCTCATAAAACCCTCCTTGTAGGGGCTTCAGAATCTTTACTATAGGTGCACTATTGCCCACAATAATTTCGATTTGAGCTACCGAACGTTCCCCATCCGGATCTGTGACGGTTAGGCTAGCGAGGTAGTCACCATTTTCTGTGTAGGTGTGAGTAGCATTCATGGTGGTTGCATCAGATGTGCCATCGCCATCAAAATCCCAAGAAAAATTAAGAACATCTCCATCGGGATCGCTGGAGGCTTCCCCAGAAAACTCAACGGTTAAAGGCGCAAGTCCGCTTCTCACATTTGCTGTGGCGCGAGCGGTTGGATTTCGGTTGGCTAGATTTTGAGCAAATTCGATTTTGATGATGCGATCATCGGGATTGTCCTCGAAAAAGCCCGTACCCCATTCGATAACATACATGGCGCCATCGGGGCCAATTTGCATGTCTATAGGGCGCACCAAGGGTTCACTCTGAAAAAACGGATTGATTTGAAAGAGTTCTCCTTGTTCATTGAACCGAATTTCTTTAATCCAATTGCGGGTCCATTCTAGAATAAAGAGTGATCCATCATAGTATTCGGGTAAACTTCCTGTTTCGACCAAGGTGGAGTCATAGTAGAAATAATCACCAGCAATAGCGGTACGTTGCCCACTACCGAGTTCCGGCCATTTTTCAGTAAACCCATAGGTATATGCTATCCATGCTGGTTGAGCGGGGGGAAGGGTATCCAGGCCTGTATTATTGGGTGAGTTGTTGATGGGTTCGGCGCAGTTGTAGGCGGGCCCTGAAGAACCTGTAGCAAAGTCGAATTCACGATAAGGCCTGTTTTCAGCAATACAAAAAGGCCAGCCAAAGTTACCTGCTGTGGTCGTGCGGTTAAACTCGTCGTAACCCGCCGGTCCTCTAGCCGCATTATCTCCACCGGCGTCTGGGCCTACATCGCCCCACACGAGTTCACCTGTATATTTGTTAACGGCCATTCGGAAAGGGTTACGTGTACCCATAACGAAGATTTCGGGGAGACCATCGGCATCATCTAAAAACAGGTTACCATCAGGTATGGAATAGCTACCATCTTCTTCGGGGCGAATTCTTAGAATTTTACCTCTTAAGTCTTGGGTATTGCCAGATGTACCTTGGGCATCGAAGTAGGCCCGACCAGCACGTTCATCAATAGGGGCAAATCCATCGGCTTCGAAAGGGTTTACATTATCTCCCGTGGTTATGTACAAATCTCCATTAGGGCCAAACTCTAGGTCTCCACCCGAGTGACAACACTGATCTCTTTGAGTTGGGATACGGAGCATGATGATTTCAGAATTCATGTCAAAAGTCGCTCCATCAAAGGTAAAGCGAGATACCCGTTGTTCACTCACGCTTAATGGGGAATAAAAAACATACACATAGTTATTGGTCGAAAAATTGGGATCTAAAACGATTCCCAACAACCCATCCTCTCGGCCGCTGTCCACCTCGAACTGTGCGGCAATGGAGATAAGTCCGGTTTGTTGATTCCAAAGTTTTACGGCGCCTCTTCGTTCGATATACAACACATCATAATTTGGCAGCACCGCTAAAGCCATTGGGAATGATGGTTTGCCGTCAATTACCGTCACCTGATACTGTCGGTCGTTGGTGGCATCAAATTCTCCTTTGATGTCTCCTGAGGCGTACATAATTCCTCCCAGAATATGCTCTAGGAAAGCGGGTTCTGAATAGGATTCCTCGGTGTGACCTCCACCTGTATACCAAGACCGCCCCCCATCAAATTCATGCATCCAAGCAATGGGATGATCGTAGCCCATATTGCCACCGCTGTAGGAACTCTCGTCTAGAGTGGCGAGCACATGTACCTGCCCACGGGGATTTTTCGTGTAATTGTACCATTCATCGGTGCGCTCCCAATATTCGGGAAGATGCTTGGTAGAGGGATGAATACGATCGGCAACTTCTATGGTGGCGGTTTGAATGGCGGGATGACTGTCAAAGTAGGCCCCGACTAACTGTCCATACCAAGGCCAGTTATACTCGGTGTCAGAGGCGGCATGTATACCTACAAATCCACCACCTGAACGAATGTAACGCTCAAAAGCATCTTGCTGGTTGCGATTTAACACATCACCGGTTGTGCTTAGGAAGATGATGGCCTCATACTGTTGAAGCTGTTCAAAAGTAAACACTGAGGCATCTTCAGTGGCTTCAACAATGAAATTATTATCTGCCCCCAATTGCTCAATGGCCGCAATGCCAGCCGGTATAGAAGAATGTCGAAATCCCTCGGTTTTAGAAAAAACAAGTACCTTGAACGTATGCGCCGAAAGGGCAGTGCTAAAAACAAGGGTTAGTAAAAGCATACTGAACCCTTTGAGTAAATGTCTCATATAACTATTTATTAAATAATGAAGCTGTTGATTAAATAATGAAGCTGAAAATTAGTCGATAGTAATCATACTAAAATTGAATCCGCCCTCTAAAATTTCTACCCGGACAAGTGCCTCACCGGCATCAAATTCGTCTTGATCAAATGTGATCTGGGACCAACTTTGATAGCCTCCGGTATCAGGGATATCCATGTCGGATCCAATGGGTTTTCCATTTACTTTGATACGCATTTTACCACTTCCGGTAGAGGCAATTCTAGCCCGTACGGTATAGGTGCCAGACTGCGTGAAATTCACGGTATATTCGAGCCATTCTCCGGTTTCAATCCAACCAATATTATAATCTACCGATGGGTCAGAGCAGATTTCTATATCAACGCCATCGTTACGGAACGACCAGCCGCGATTACCCACATTTTGATTGTCGTCACTACTCACTTGCTTGTATTC
>CAKZLH010000123.1 GCA_937125285.1 uncultured Balneolaceae bacterium
ACTCTGCCGCGTTTGGGCTTCAGTAGGATCTTCTATTCCAAAAGAACCACTTTCTAAAATTAGTCCAGAGAGTAGTTGAGGATACTTTGAGGCAAACGATAGAGCTAAACGTGCTCCCATACTGTATCCCATGAGAATCACTGGCCCATCATTCATCCGTTCGATGAATGTGCGCAGATCGGCCACCTGTTCGTTGGTCGAAAACCGGTAGTGCATCTCGGCTCCTTCACTGCTGCCATGACCCAATAAATCTAATGCTATCACTCGTACATTACGGGCTAATTCCCTTGCTAAATCCTCGAAAATACCTCCTGATCCCATAAACCCGTGCAAAAGTATGACCAACTTTTCCGACTCGAGGTTTACCTCATCCTCCAACTCCATATTCGACTCGGCCTCCACTTCAGAATCCACTTCTGATGGTACATTCGCCTCCCAGATTCGGTACCCGTAACTGACCCCTCGTATCTTTATATGTTTGTGTTTTTTACTAATCATTCTATTAATCACTCTTAAGTCTTAGCACTACCGCTAAGCAACGTACGTTCATTTAGAGACGCTTCATCATCGGTAAAAAACTCCAATATCCGAATCTTATTTTGGCCAAAAGCCGCCATTTTTTCAGCCGTCGCCTCTAAGGCTTCTGAAATCCACTCCGAAGTATCCTTATCCATTAACTCTTCATGGCTTTGAACCCTTTTATAGGGGATCTCATGAGCCTTTGCTAAGTGCTCAATATCAACATGCTGTGCCGTTTGGAACCATTCAATAAACTCTGGATGCTCTTTGTAAACCGGTAACATTTTAAATATACTCCCGCCACCATTATTCATCACCACAATAAGCAGTGGTTTTTCGAGTACACGTCCACTAAGAAGTGCGTTCGAATCATATAAAAAAGCAATATCTCCACTGATCACCACCCCAGGCTCATCGGCACCTAAAGAAACGCCAATAGCCGTTGAGCTAATGCCATCGATACCGGCGGCCCCCCGCTGGCTCACCTGCCGATGACTTTTCGACCATTGTGGGCAGAATAACTCCTGATCGCGTACCGGAAATGAGTTGGAATAAAACACAAAAACCCCCTTAGGAAGTGTATTCGCCAGCCTATGAAACACGGCACCATCGGTCATTGCGCTACTATTCTCATAATACTTCCGGTTTTTTTCGGGTTGAACCAACTGCGAGTCGTCCCACATTTCGTGCCATTTCGAGGATAATACTGGCCATAAGCTGCTTTGAGTAAGTAGGTTCGACCAACTAAGTTGCTCCTCAGGACTCATATGTTTGCAAGAGGCTTCCGCTGTATTTTCGTAGGTCTCATGAGTCTGTAGCCTAAGCTGTTGACTTCCATGATGAGTGTTCATCCAATGATTGAGTTCAGGACTAACGCACTCTTTACCAAGACGCAGAATACCATCAATTTCAGTGGATCCAACATAATTTGTTTGGAGCGTTGATTTCCAACCGGTAATCAATCGTTGCCTAATTAATGATGCTCCTTCGAACTCCCACCCAAAAAGCGAGGCACCCGTTTCCATTATGACCCGCGCATTGGGATGCTTTAATAATAATGGGAGCAAGGTGCTCCACTGAAAAGGGGTGGGTTCGGCCCCTACAACGAGCACAGGTTGTTTCAACCCGCAATACCAATCATTCGCCTGTGAGGCATCCATAAATTCGATAAGACGATTCTCTACCTTCGCAAAACTATCGGAAGTCCTGTAGTTAGCTTTTGCCCGAATTGTTGGCGAGCTTTGCTGAGATGCATCATCACGATAGGCGCTTAATTGAGCTTTAGTTGGCTCAAATGGTTTGTTAAAAGGGAAGTTCAGATGCACGGGACCACTCTTATAAGAAATTGTCAAAGCCTCGCGGAGGAGTTTTTCAGCGTGTTTCCGAGCCGCGTCATCTAGCAGATCTTCAGCCTCTGGCATTTGCTGCTCATGTAATACAAAAGATCCAAAGAGTTGCTGTTGCTTTATGGTCTGAGAGGCACCTTTGTTTTGCAAAGTATTGGGTCGATCGGCCGTGGCTATTACTAAGGGAACCGAACTTTGATAGGCTTCAATAATAGCGGGTAAATAGTTAGCACCTGCCGTTCCAGAGGTGCAACTCAGGATAGTAGGGATTCGAGTAATTTTCGAGATTCCAAGAGCGATAAAGCCTGCTGATCGTTCATCAATTGCAGAATAACAACGAATACCTGGATGAGCAACCAGGGCTAAAGTTATGGCCGTATTCCGTGAACCAGGTGAAATCACGGCAGTATTAATCCCCATAGTGTATAGGATACTAACTGCGTCAGAGGCCCATTTAAATGACGGTGTCTCGTTCATAATTTTGGGCTTCCAAAACTTCAGGATGTTGTTGAATAGCGTTTGCGACTGCATTCATCATGGGCTGAAGCTTTAGCTCGGTTTCTAGCCATTCATTTTCAGGATCAGAGTCTTCTACAATGCCACAGCCTGCATAAAAGTGTGCTGTGTTCCTTTGAATAAGACCGCTCCTAATAGCTACATAAAATTCTCCTATTCCATCCGAATTAATCCAACCAATAGGAGCCGCATACCACCCCCGGTTAAATTGCTCTTCTTGGTTAATAAAGCGTAACGCCTCGGAACGAGGAAAACCACCAACTGCAGGAGTTGGATGCAAATCTTTTAATACATTCGTTCGTGAAATGCCTTCTTTAAAAGTAGCCGAAATTGGGGTATACAGGTGTTGAACGTTTGGGAGCTTTTTAACTTGGGGAGACTTAGAAAGCTCTAACCGCTCAGAATATGGAACAAGATCTTCTTCTATGGCCTCAATGACAATTTTATGCTCCAAACGGTCTTTCTTACTATTGAGCAGTTTACCTGCCAGTACATTGTCTTCAATGGGGTCTCTTCCACGAATGGTACTACCAGCAAGGCTCTCGGTTTCAACCTGAGTAGGAGTGAAGCGGGCTAAGCGCTCAGGTGTTGCTCCGGTAAAAAAACTATTCCCTTTTGGATTAAATGCAAAGACGTAACAATCCGGATACTTTTCAACCAAATCGCTTACTATAGTGCTTGCTAAAGGTTGATGACGAAGGGGTAAACTCAACTTACGAGCCAAAACTACCTTCTTAAAACGCTGACGTACAATTTGGTTCTTGGCTTCATTGATAAGTCGAGCCCATTGGTTAGAACCTTCGCTAGAATTGAAAGGAAGTGTTGTTTTTAAATTATTTTCATCGGGATCAAAACCGTTAACTTTATTCTCATTGAAAAGGATTTGTTTCGGGTTGAACCGTTCCGTCCATTCTTCGATTCTAGATTCGAACCGTCTGACCCAGGTTTCTAATGAAAAGTTGGAATTGAAGCGCTCTATTAGGGTTAAAGTACTTTTCTGCCCCTCTTTTATATAAAGCCATTCGGGTAGATGAAAGAGCGCAGTATCAAAGTCACTCCATTCGTTAGTGCGGTCCAACTCATCGGTGAATGAGAAACCACCAATAAGATGGATAGCATGTGGATGATCAGATTGACTGAAATGGTGAATACGATTAAATAACGCCTTACCATTCTGGGAAGTTATTTTAAATCGTTCTTTACCTGTGGTGGTAACTTTTTCAAGCATTCCTTCGGCAACTATAGCAAAAGATTCTGTTTTGTTTTCTAGATAAAAACTTGTGCCATGCGGGGGTATCTGACTAAACAGATCTAGTGTAGGGAGGGTTTCTATAGAAAAACTACACGCAATGTATTGTGATGGACTAATCTTAGAGTTGCTTGAGGCATTTACTGTGCTGATTGCATTCCTTAAGAAGTCGTGAAACTCGTTACTATGTAGCCAAGAAAGAGGCATAGAGTGGCAGTATGTGTAATTTTGCCAGTTACTTTAATGAACTTTCAATATAAATTGAAAATTAGACTATTTAAAGCGAAATAGTAGAAAAGTAAAATTAAAATGCTTTTAAGATGAATGCCTAATATTTGGCATTCCATATTACTCAAGATAATTTAGCTACCTAGCGTCGTCTTCCATGCCGTGTTTGAAGGGGTGTTGAATTCCATAGTCTTCAGGATTATAAGAAGCATTCTCAAAATAAAAATCCCACGCCATTTCACTTTGCCCTTGATCATTTACCCAGGAGGGATGCGATTGCTTAATTAGACCTACAATTCGTTTCGCATAATTGATACGCTCTTGAATGTCCTCAATTCTGGTTAGCGCTTTAATCATCAAGTCTAAGTTGTAACCACAATCGTAATCAGTCGGTTTATTTTGCTCGAGAAACATAGGGTAAATGTTTAGAAATGTTAAAAAGAGAGAATCCGATTCATTGCTTGAATTAACTCTTGAATATATGACGTATTTTCCATAAAGTTAATACCAACAATACTATTATACTTAACATCTACTTCAAACCTATTATTAGGTGTGTGAAAGCATTTAATAATTTTTTGAGGTACAATTTGGGTCTTTATACAGGTTACACACACGCACAATATAGACAACAGGTCTAAATTCTCTCATTGTACATATACACAAAATTGGGTCACTCTAAAGCAGTTCAAAGATTAGGTATTTACCTATATGACATATTTGGTTGTCTTATCAAATAGCGACGATTTTTTAGAATCGCTTAACAAATTATTTACATCAAAAGAAGTAGTTATAAGTCAGGCAAAAAATCTGACTGAACTTGTCAATATCTACAACAGCCATGCTGTACATTTGGTGATTTATGATGAACGCACCAAATTAAATCTAGACCAGCTAAATCACGATAGGAATTCTCCAAATTTAGGGGTTTTACCTTTTATCGTAATACACCATGATGTAATAGTAATTGAGTATTATTATCAAATAGGAGTATTAAATGTCCTAGGTGTAGATGAATATGAAGGTATCCTTCCTAAATTAATAGCAACGTACATGCGGCATATGGACGTTAAATTACGTGCGAGATTGTTCGACAGGCAAGAACAATCTCAAAGTCTTAAGGGGGATGATATGGAAACACGGATTGACCAAATTCCTAAGATCATAAAACAGTTTATTTTTAAAGAGCCCATCACCATTGAATTTTTGGCTAGTCAGCTAAAGATTTCCAGGCGTCATTTACTTCGCAAAATCTACGAGAGATATGATATGACGGCTATTAATTTGATTACCAATGTAAAGATGGGTATCTGTCATGAAATGCTCCAGAATGATCAGTATAGCATTGATGAAGTTTGTAGTTTGTTGGGCTTTAAGTCACCCTATTATTTCAAGAAAAAATATGAGAATTATCTTAAGACAATGGCAGATAATCCGATAACTAATAGAACACTGTATATGTAACAAAACCTAAATAACTTAATGAATTCAGTAGGTCACACAACAATACACATTTACCTGTTTTCATAATTAAATCGACTCGTTAACATTTATTCTGGGTACACAATGCTAATCTCAAAGTGGATTGGTTTAAAAAAACACCTAATAGTATTTTTGCTATTGAGTTTAGGCCTTTTTTATCACTCAAAAGCCAATGAGATAACTATATCCAACATAAGCATAGGTAACCATGACGAGCTTGCCAAAACCGTTGAAGTAGAATTTGATATAACATGGCAAAATAGTTGGCGAAATGATGTCTCAACAGGCATGCCCAATTGGGATGCGGCTTGGATTTTCGGCAGATTCAGTATTAGAGGGGATTCTGTTTGGCAACGAATGGTCATTGATGATGACGGATATACACTGGGTACGGGTACGCAAGCAACTCTAACTTTAAAATCACATCCGAGTATTACTCCTCAAGGTATAGGGTTACTTTTACATCGCAGTGAAGTTGGTTATGGAACATTCTCCCAAACAGGTGTTCGGTTTATTTGGAATTACTCAGGTGAGGCCCCAAACCTAAGTAATCTCGATCTATTAGACATTAAGCTTTTTGCCGTGGAAATGGTCTATATCCCAGGAGGACCTTTTTATTTGGGATCCGGTATTGAAGATCCCGCGGCGGCATCATTTTACGATATAGCATTTCGCCCAGACGTTCCATACCGTTTAGAAACCGCTATTCCTTTCACCATAGGTCCAGCAGGTGATGTGGGAGCATTGGGTTATAGTGGTAACACAATAACAATCCCGGTTGATTTTCCTACGGGTCTACAACCTTTTTATCTCATGAAACATGAGTTAAGTCAAGCCTTGATGTCAGGGTACTTTAGTACATTAAATGCAGGGATGAACAATCATTATGTGTATAGTGCTCTGGAGTTGGCTCAACAAAATGACGTTGGAAGAACTGCTAATTTCTTTACACAAACTATTGAAACCTTTGGTTTGGACAGTGTTTATAGTTACCAAAGTTCAAGAGAAAATTACCCGGTTGCCTATATGTCTTGGGAAGATGCTGCCGCCTTTGCTGATTGGGCGGGACTTAGGCCTATATCGGAATTGGAATTTGAGAAAGCAGCCCGAGGCTTTCGCTACCCAGCTGTGGTGAATGAATATCCTTGGGGTACAGGCGAAATTGTAAATAGCTCATACCAAGTAGTAATATCTCCAGCGAGTGATCATGAAATAACAGGAGGTTATTCATCTAATATTTTTACGGGGAATGCCATTTATAGTTCAACCTTAACGAATCCTTTGTCTTTGAGAGTGGGTATTTTTGCTACTTCGACAAGTTCTAGGGCACAAGCCAATGCAAGTGCGACAGGAGTATTAGACTTGGCAGGTAATGTTGCTGAAATAGTTGGTTACGAATGGGATCAAGCTACACTAGTATTAACAGAATGGGTTGATGAACATGGTGATGGCATCCTTACAACTAATGGATTGGCTAATCAACTATGGCCAGGGTATAATGAGCAAAATAATGTTGTTGAAAATGGTAAGGTTAATACAGATATGGGATTGCGCGGGGGTGGAATTCTAGATGATGCCACTAAACTAAGAATCAGTGATCGATCTCGAGTGCGAGAAAACAATTCCCGAATTATCGAGTCAGGATTTCGAGCAGCATTAAGTGTTAGCTGTTCTTTACCCACATTGGGAAGTTATACCCATTCAGTAACAGAGCAGGCTGATGTTATCAAATTGAAATTAATTGCACAAAATTCTATTGCCACATCGTCAGAGGAATTATGGGTGATAGAGGGGCCAGCAAAAATTGTTAGCGGGCAAGGAACCAAAAACTTGGTGCTATTACGAACCGGCGCAGGATCAATTACTGCTTATGTCCATAATACCAATGAATGTGGTATTAGTTTGAATTCTATAGAAATTTTGGTGCGTTAGAGATGGTAAACAAGGTTACACATAGCGTTGCATATGTAGTTATCGGCATCTTTTTTACCGTCATGTCATTTACATCGGTAAGCGCTCAGTTTTCTGGGGGAAGTGGTACCCCGGCGGATCCCTGGCAAATTAGCACATGGGAAGATTTGCACAATATCCGAAATGAGTATAAAGACGATTTTATCCTCATAAATGACCTCACAGTCAACATGCCTGGATACAGTACCTATGGCGCAAATTGGGACCCAATTTATAAGTTTAAAGGAGACTTAAATGGGCAAGGTCATGAAATTCAAGGTTTAGTGATAAATAGTAACGAAAATAATACCGCATTTATCGGGAAATTAGATGAGAATGCAAAAATAACAAGCTTGGGGATTGTAAACGCGCAAGTGACAGGATCAGGTGATAGGGTGGCAGTAATGGTTGGTCATGCAGATGAAAGTCAAATTCTAGACAGTTATGCGGACGGTCACGTACATGGGGGTAGTAGTAGTTGGGGGTTGGGAATTTTAGTAGGGGAACTACAAAAAGCTTTGGTCCAACGAAGCTTTACAACGGGTAAGATCACAGGAGGATATTGGGCTGCCGGTGGTTTAGTAGGTGAGAATTACAAAGGTCAAATCGAAGATTCTTATTCGCATGTGTTGGTTAATCCTGACGATCATGACGATGGTAGAGTGGGCGGACTAGTGGGTAACATAATAGGTGATGATGAAGAAAAAGGAATCGTTAAAAGATCATTTTCAACGAATAAAGCGTTTGTAGGTACTGAGTATTTTGGACCCATTGGTGAAGTAGAAGAACCATTAAATCTACATGGGGTATACTGGGATAAAGAGCGGTCCAACAAGAGTAATGATGGGTATGCAAATACCTACGAAGAACCAACAAGCCAGCTATATGGGCTTATAGCTGGTGCCCAAATGGGATTATTAGATTTTTCTAGTACTGGCCCTTGGTCGATTGTATCTCAGGGTGATGTATTCACAGATGGTTCGGTTGCACCGACAGACTGGTATCCCATATTGAAAACCATAGCAGCGGAACCACAACTACGATTATTGCAAAACCAGTTTTTAATGGAAATAGCAGTACCGTCGGGTAGTTTAGAGATGCAGTTGCCCCTCCGTGGTATCACCGATGTAACCGTGGAGTGGGGTGATGGAACCTACACAACCCATACTGCAAATTACCCTCAGTCTCCGACAAATTCAATTACTCATATATATACTAGCCCTGGGACTTATACAATTGCAATACGAGGCGAAACCGAACAATTTGGTGATAATGATCAAACAGACGCAAACAGGAGAATATATTCAGAGAAAATCACCAAGGTTCTTTCTTTTGGAGATTTAGGCTTAAAAAGCCTAGAGTCTGCCTTTGGTGGCGCTGTTAATTTAACTCAAGTACCATCTTATCTACCTTCTGGTGTAGAAAGTTTATCAAAATCATTTGCTCATGCTAGTATTTTTAATGACTCTAATATTTCTGATTGGGATGTGTCTTCAGTCACCGATTTGGGTTGGACGTTTAACAATGCATCAAACTTTAATGCTGACCTGAGTAGCTGGGACGTTAGTAATGTCTCCAATATGCGAGCCACATTTTATTATGCTGGCTCTTTTAATCAGGATATCTCAGGGTGGAATGTTTCCAAAGTTACAGATATGGTAAACATGTTCGAACAGGCCGATCAGTTTAACGCAGATATAACGAGCTGGGATGTATCCAAAGTCACTGATATGACGGGTATGTTTTTTGGGGCTGATTTGTTTAATCAACCCCTGGGGAATTGGAATACGGAAAGCTTACAAGTTGCTTCATATATGTTTGCTCAAACCGGGGCTTTTAATCAATCGTTAGCAAATTGGGACGTAACCAACGTCATTGCTATGGTAGATATGTTTGCAGGGGTAGAATTATCGACAACGAATTATGAAAATACCTTAATAGGTTGGGCAGCACAAAGCGTACAGAACGGAGTTATCTTCGATGGGGGGATGTCCAAATATAATTATGGGCAAGCATATCATGACCGGCAAAATCTGATTGATACCTACGGATGGACCATTACTGATGGCGGGATAAACTTTATTGAAGTGGATTCGTGGGAAGATCTTCATAATATTCGAAATGATTTAACGGCGGCTTATCAGTTAACTCAGCATTTAACTAGGAATGATCCAGGCTATGAGTTATATGCCGATACTTCGGCAAATGGAGGGTTAGGATGGCTTCCCATTGGAGATGCTATAAATCCATTTGAAGGATTAATTGATGGCCAAGACTTTACTATTCAACATATAGGGATAAGAGCACAATCACAACATACAGGTTTTGTTGGTGTTTTGGACACTCTTGGGGTTTTTAAGAATCTCGGATTACTAGATCATGATATCAAGAATTCGAATCAACTGGCAGGGGCTTTGGTTGGAAGAAACTTTGGTTTAATTAAAGAATCGTTTGCTATTGGTAGGGTTGAAGGTGGTAATCGCTCAGGAGGTTTGGTAGGCCAAAATGCCATTGGAGGAATAATCACGGAAAGCTACAGTGGAGGACTGGTAGCGGGTACTGACGAGGTAGGAGGTTTAGTTGGTCGAAACAGAGGCTTTATAACGAATTCATATAGTCATAGTAACGTCATTGGTAATGATCAATTAGGTGGACTAGTGGGTTACTATTTCGTTTCAAATGCTACTGATTTAAGTATGCAGTATAGTTTTTCGACAGGAAAAGTAGAGTCAATTAATCCAGGAGCAATAAATGTCGGTGGTCTTGTAGGTTCTACGGACCTAACTTCTACAATGTCAGGAGACATTGGATTGTATTGGGATAAGGAGAGCAGCGGGCAAAACAACTCTGGATACTTCGTGGAAACGGGATTAACCAGAGCTCAAATGGTAGGAACTGCGGCTATTTCCAATATGATTGAGCTAGATTTTACTAACATATACAATAGAATCATTAAGGAAGACTTAAGAGCAGGGTTAACAGCATGGGAGGATGGATACCCTTATCTCAGGAACGTTCGGAATAAAGTAGAACAGTACCTTGCCGCTTATGAGCCCATGGTACTGGAGTATAATACAGAATTGTCGTCGGGATCAACCGTACAATTCAATGTTAGTGATCCCGCTAACTTTAATACCCATGCCGTGATTCATTGGG
Source organism: uncultured Balneolaceae bacterium (assembly GCA_937125285.1). Classification (GTDB taxonomy): domain Bacteria; phylum Bacteroidota; class Rhodothermia; order Balneolales; family Balneolaceae; genus UBA1275. Next base: position 10,447 of record CAKZLH010000123.1, read on the forward strand.
GCGTTTATCAGAATGACATTCTTCCAATTGGAACCCAGGTAACCGACACAAATTTCGGGTCACAAAATTTTAAAGTTGTAAGTAATACTTATGCTAGTGAGGGGAAATATACCGTAAAGATCTATGGTCAACTGGCGCATTTTGGTTCATCACAAACGCCAGCCTCTCAAAACAAACTAACATCGGTAACATCGTTTGGTGAGCTTCCACTTTCGAGCTTAGAAAATGCGTTTAGAAATCAGCAAAATCTAGTTTCTGTACCCCAGGAATTACCTTCATCGGTTACTAATCTAGCCGGCATATTTCATAGTGCTTATAATTTCAATGACTCTAATGTAACCATGTGGGATGTGAGTAATGTAACTGATATGAGTAGTATGTTCTTACTTGCTTCTCTCTTCAACCAAGATATAAGTTCTTGGGATGTGAGCAGCGTTACAGATATGAGCTTTATGTTTAATTATTCCAACAGCTTTAAGCAAAACATTAGCAGTTGGGATGTAAGCAGTGTTACTAATATGAAGAGTATGTTCTTATGGTCTTCTCAATTTAATTATGACCTTGGCAGTTGGGATATTGGCAATGTTACGGATATGACAGAGATGCTCAAATATTCAGGGCTAAGTAAAGAGAATTATACTAGTACCTTAATAGGTTGGGGACAACAAACCGTGCAAAATGGGGTTAGTCTAGATGCTGAGGGAAAAAAGTTTGATTACGCGGCGTATGATGAAAGGCAAAACCTACTTGATGCCTATGGATGGACAATTAACGATGGTGGGATATACTTTAATGAAGTAGATTCGTGGGAAGATCTTCACAACATCCGAAATGATTTAACAGCGGCTTATCAATTAATACAAGATTTAGGACCTGATGATCCGGGGTACTCCTCCTATGGGGCCAATTGGGATCCAATTGCAGGTAACTATACTTTGAACTTTAGTGGATATATTGACGGTGGTGGATTTTCAATTACAGGGTTACAAAAGATAGACAACAATTATAACGACCAAACAGGATTCATTGGATCAGGTGACGAAAAAGCGTGGATTTCAAATCTTGGATTGGAAGACGTGAATTTTGTGGTACCCTCTTCGAATAGAGTAGGGGGCATCGTTGGACAAATGGATGGGAGAATTGATACGAGTTACGTGATGGGTTCTCTTCAGGGAGTCAGTACAGTGGGCAGTATTGTTGGACTTCTAACGGGTACGGGTCAAATTAATCATAGCTTCTCTGCGGGTGAAGTTTCTAGTACAGGTTCAACTACCTCACAAGAAGATGTCGGAGGGATAGCAGGTCGAAACTGGGGGAGAATCTCTAATACCTATTCTCATACTAAAGTTACAGGTATTGACCAAGTTGGTGGATTGGTTGGAGAAAACACGAAATTTTCAGCCACTAATACTTTTACCATTATCAATAGTTATTCAACCGGTGAAGTCACGGGTACTACTAATACAGGAGGCTTTGTTGGAAAACAAGGAAATTTAGGAGGAGCAGAGACAGCACTTTATTGGGATGTTGAAAGTAGTGGGCAGACAAGTTCTAATCTTGGAATTGAAGTAGGTTTGAATAGCGGTCAAATGTCGGGTGACGCAGCATCTATTAATATGACAGGGTTTGATTTCACCAATGATTGGTATGAAGTAAAAGCAGGTATAGCTATTGGTGGATATACACCAGCTATGGATGGATATCCTATACTACAAGGTATTGATGTTGAGACTCAAATTCTTGCCGGGCCTTATGAAATGATATTGGTCTATAACACGGCTGCACCTGGAGCTTCGGGGTTGGGGGTAAACTTACCCTTACGAGGCAATACCAATGTGATTATTGACTGGGGAGATGGAACATCAACTACGGTTAATAATGCGAATCAGACCACCGATGTAACGCATACCTACGCAACGGCTGGGGAGTACTATGTTAGTATA
>CAKZLH010000124.1 GCA_937125285.1 uncultured Balneolaceae bacterium
GGTATCTCCTGGGGTTCCAACCGCTCGTTTAATATAGTTGGTCTTCTGAGAAATAGGTTTCACCTCCCAGGGCACATTAAAAACAAACACGTCATTACGCTTGATCTCCCGAAAGCCAGGTAATCGGGTCCAAGGTAACTGTACCCCAGGTAAACACCATTGGGTAAAGGGCATACATACAGACATTGGCGTGCGGGCCCCATAAGCGACATTAGAAACAATCAGGAAATCACCGATCAATAGGTCTTTTTCCATAGAACCCGTTGGGATTTTATACGAGCCAAAAAGAAAGGCTCTCAAAATAGCAGCGACTACAAAAGCGAATACAAAGGCATCCACCCACTCGCGCAGCACCGATTTCTTAGCACGCTCGGGCGCACCGGAAGCGTTGGGATTTGAGTTCTGAGATGATTCAGCCACGTTTCAATCGTTAAAAGTTTTGGGTAATCAAACCGCCTCTATCCTCTTGGGCCCTCTACAGAAGAACAAGACGATCGGTTGGTCTCTACTAAGCGTTTAATATAAACGAATATGAGACGGTTTGTCTATTTCTTTCTTTGTGTACTCGCCGTCCTGATAACGCACCTCATACCACTGTTCACGCTCAGGGGAGTAAAAATAATCAACGTAGGCTTTGGGCTCCGTCTCCAATAAATCACGGGTAAAGGTTCGCTTAACCGCTGGCATTAAATCAATAAACCTACTCGCACCCACATACACGAGCCCATCGGCAAAAGGCCCATCCAGATCCAGAATCATCATGGGAATTTCCCCATCTACAATGAACCAATATTCAAATTGAATAGCCTTACCCGCACGTAACTTTCCGCCTTCTACAATATTTTCAATGGTCTTGGTTGGAGCACCATACACCGACTCGAGACGAGCTCGTAACTCAATCGCAGGTACTCGGTCTAGCTCATTATAATTAAAACCCTGCCCTGTCCATTTTATGTCTTTGAACTGTTGTTGAAACTGAGCTACATCCTCGTTGGACACCTTTTTAATATCGGGTTCTTGGAATTGTGCCTGCAGCTGTGAGGTGCTAACCAACATAACAAAAAAGAAAATGGTTATAGCCGCTCGAAGCTTTTTCCACGAAGCGATTGTGGAAGCTTCGTCGAATGAATTGGAATCACTAAAATGCCCAGTTGGGCTGGTGAATACGTTTGAGTTCCTTTGCTTTGAAGTCTGAACACGCTTAGGATTCATAAGTGCTAGAGGGTAATTGGTAAAAATTTACTGATGATAACGATAATCGTTCACAATTCGTATGAAGATAGCATAGTTAGCGTTGTGGTTCAAAACAGATATGAATCCTGCGTAAATTTGCGAAACTTCACAGCTTCAATCTGCAGAACTTCACAGCAACATCCATTCCGTAGCTTAATCGTCGTCATCCATAGAAAGAACGGCGAGGAAGGCTTCCTGAGGAATTTCTACCGAACCCACCTGCTTCATCCGCTTCTTACCCTCTTTCTGCTTCTCCAACAACTTACGCTTCCGAGAAATATCGCCCCCATAACATTTGGCCGTAACATCTTTTCGAAGTGCTCGCACCGAATCCCTGGCAATAATCCGGCTACCGATCGCCGCTTGAACCGCCACTTCAAACTGTTGCCTTGGTATTAATTCCTTTAGTTTGGCACAAACTTTTCGACCCTGATAATAGGCTTTATCACGATGCGAAATAGATGACAGGGCATCTACTTGATCTCCATTCAACAAAATATCTAGACGAACTAATTGTCCTGGACGGTACTCGATGAATTCATAATCCAAAGAGGCATAACCACGCGTGCCGGATTTCAAACGGTCATAAAAATCGAACACTACCTCTGCCATAGGCAATTCATAGGTGATTTCAACCCGATTGTTCTGCATAAACATCTGGTTCACGTACACGCCGCGACGCTCTTGGCACAACTTCATGATAGGGCCTATATACTCGGCGGGCGTGATGATGCTGGCTTTGATATAGGGTTCATAAATGGTGTCAATATCACCAACATCGGGCATTTGAGAGGGGTTATCGACCCGAATTTTAGTTTTGTCCTCCAGCAGCACCTCGTATTGTACGTTCGGAACAGTGGTAATGATATCGATATCAAATTCTCGATCCAGACGTTCCTGAACAATCTCCATGTGCAAAAGCCCCAAAAAACCGGCCCGAAAACCAAAGCCCAAGGCTTTTGAAGTCTCAGGTTCATAGGTTAGGGAAGCATCGTTGAGCTGAAGCTTTTCAAGCGCCGAACGCAGATCCTCAAAATCCTCCGATTGGGTCGGGAAAATTCCACTAAATACCATGGGCTTCGCTTCCTGATAGCCCGGAATAGGCTCACTAGCGCCCCCTTTTACATGCGTAATGGTGTCCCCTACTCGAACATCTTGCAGAGATTTTACGCTACCAATCACATAGCCTACATCTCCTGCTCTGAGTTCTTGCGTTGGTTGATAGGACATACGCAGATGCCCAATATCCTCGGCATTGTACTCGATTCCATTGGCCATAAACTTAAATCGTTCACCTTTTCGCAGTACCCCTTCCATCACCCGAACATAGGCCACCGAACCACGGTAGGTGTTAAAAATGGAGTCAAAAATAAGGGCTCGAAGTGGTTTATCGACCTCTTCTTTAGGTCCAGGAATACGTTCAATCACGGCTTCTAACAGCTCGGGGACCCCTTCTCCAGTCTTACCGGACACAGTTAAAATCTCATCCATATCACAACCGATCAGGTCTACCACTTGTTGGCCCACGCCTTCAGGATCGGAGCTTGGCAAATCTATCTTGTTAAGTACAGGAATGATTTCAAGGCCTTGTTCAATGGCCTGATATAAATTTGAAATGGTTTGGGCTTCAATTCCCTGAGTTGCATCCACGACCAAAATAGCCCCTTCGCATGCTTTTAAGGCTCGCGAGACTTCGTATGCAAAATCAACGTGCCCAGGGGTATCAATCAGGTTGAAATGATAGACCTCTCCGTTAGGCCGCTTGTAGTTTAGCTTTACGGCATGGCTCTTAATGGTAATGCCACGCTCGCGCTCCAAATCCATATCATCGAGCATTTGTTCCTGCATTTCACGCTCGGTAATGGTACCCGTAATCTGCAGCAACCGGTCGGCAAGTGTGCTCTTACCGTGATCGATATGAGCGATGATACAAAAATTCCTAATGTTAGACATAGGGGTGAAATCCTCTCAGATATTACTTTTCAGGGCTCAATAATTCGATATGAAAACGGAATCGCTCTTGTTCTAGCGACATCATCTCATAGGTCTCACGAATCAGTTTGAATACCTCGTCGGGTTCACCTATTACCGTTGAAGAAAGATAACCCACCTCAATTTTCACCTCATACTGAGCGAGATGTTCAAGCAGATCTTGAACCAACTCGGTAGGGTTGTGAGTAGCTAAGGGGATATATGTTAATTGGGCAATCGTATGCATGCGTTTGATTAATTTCGAAATTAAGGGCTCTCTGAGTAGAATTTGAACAAGAATGAGTATCTACTCTTATCATTAGAGCATATACTGAACGGATTTTTTTACTCTCTGATAACCTGCTAAATCATAATTCTTACACTCAATACAATTTAAATATAGCATTTAGCTGGTAAATATACTTAGGCATAAACGTCTTTTCGCGCCAATAAAATTCCACTTACTCCTTTTCAATTTAATGGCTATATTTACACACGAAAGAATTGAAAACGAACACTCACTTTTTCATCGTTTAAAACATTGCTGAGCAACTATTCACATATTTCAAGCAATCACTGTTCATTTACGACGTTGAAGAGCAGCCATTTGGCCCATGCTCATCATGCATCATTGCATCATCATTGCCATTAAGCAATGCGGATTTTAGCGCGAAATCCACTCTTTTCACCTCTCAAGCGCAACCCTAACTCACATATATTTTCCACAATCACATTTCCATGAATCGTTCACTAGATCACACTACTTCTCTTCGTATTGCTATTCAAAAAAGCGGTCGTTTAACCGACAAAACCATCGACTTATTACACGGAATCGGCATCGAATTTGACAATTACAAGCGAAACCTCATGGTGAAGACTCGTAATTTCGATGTGGAGTTACTCTTGCTTCGAGACGATGATATCCCTGAATATGTGCAAGATGGCATCTGCGATTTGGGTTTTGTTGGAGCCAATGAGGTGTATGAAAAGGATTCAAAGGTCACGGTGTTACGGGGACTCAACTACGGCAACTGCCGATTGGCCGTGGCGTCTCCAAATGCCTCAGGGCTTGAAACCCCAGAAGATTTTGAGGGCAAACGGATTGCTACCTCCTACCCATTTTTAACCCAAAAATTCTTCCAAGACCGAGGCATTCAAGTTTCACTGGTTGAAATCTCCGGTGCCGTTGAAATTACCCCTCAACTCGAAGTAGCCGATGCTATATCGGATTTGGTCTCAACCGGTGGCACATTAAAAGCCAACGGTCTCAGCGAGCGATTTACCATTATCGAATCCGAAACCAAGCTCATTCAAACCGAACAACCTCTCTCGGAAGGAAAACAGCGCCTTATCGAAAAATTCTTACAGCGCATCGATGGTTATCGAACCGCAAAAGAGAGTCGATACATTCTTATGAATGCCCCAAAGAACTCTGTGGAACAAATTAAAGAGCTACTTCCTTCGATGAAAAGCCCGACTATTATGCCATTGGCAAACGAAGAAATGGTCGCCATACATACGGTAATTCCCTACAATCAATTCTGGGATGTTATGGAACAACTCCAAGAAGCCGGAGCTTCGGATATTGTCATGTTACCTATCGAAAGTATGATTGCTTAATTCCAACCACTATGACTTTTACTCACTACCAAGAATCGGAATTAACTAAAGAGCAGCGCATCGAACTGCTCAAACGACCCAAAATTGATTTTGGAACCATCTTCTCTCGAGTACAACCTATACTAGATTCGGTGCAAAGCCAAGGAGATGCGGCCGTAGCTCAATGGAATACCCAATTCGATGGGCAAAGCGCCCAACCCTTGGTTGTGGATCCTCAGCAACTTGAGATTAGCCTGCCATTGGAGGTTCAACAAGCCATCGACCTCGCATTCAAAAATATTGAAACCTTTCACCGAGCGCAGATCAGCGAAACTATTCGCATGCAGACCATGCCGGGAGTAGAATGCCAAAAAATGATGCGACCCATTGCTGCCGTTGGGCTATATGTACCCGGTGGAACCGCCGTCTTGCCGTCAACCGCTATGATGCTCGCTATTCCAGCTATGATCGCAGGCTGCCAAACCCGAGTCATGGCATCGCCTCCAGATGCCAGCGGAGCTCTAGCACCCGAAATCATGTACATTGCAAAAAAAGCAGGGATCACCCATCTACTGAAAGCAGGGGGTGCGCAGGCTATAGCTGCTATGGCTTATGGGACCGAATCCGTACCGAAAGTGGACAAACTATTTGGGCCTGGAAACCAATACGTGACGGCCGCGAAAATGCTTGCTCAACAGTCCGAGGCGCAGGTGAGCATCGACATGCCCGCGGGTCCTTCCGAGGTTTTGGTTATTGCCGATGAAGAGGCACGCCCAGACTTTGTGGCCGCAGATTTGTTATCTCAGGCCGAACATGGATCCGATTCCCAAGTGGTGCTGTTATACACTCCTGGATTTTCCTTTGAACAGTTGCTCATCGAACTCCAGACGCAACTCAATCAACTTCCACGAAAAGATTTGGCCGCTCAAGCGCTTGAAAATTCATTTGCTTTAGCATGTGATTCTATGTCTTCGGCACTAGATTTCTCCAATGCCTATGCTCCAGAGCATTTGATTGTGAATGTTGCTGAGGCCGAAAAGTACTTGGACCAAATTGAGCATGCCGGATCTGTATTCTTAGGCGCCTATACCCCGGAAAGTGTTGGTGATTATGCTTCCGGAACCAATCATACCTTGCCTACCTATGGTTATGCCCGAATGTATTCGGGTGTACACCTGGCCTCCTTCCAAAAATCTATGACCGTACAACAGTTAAGCCAGGAAGGCTTACAGGCCATTGGACCTGCCGTGGAAATCTTAGCACAGCGAGAAGGCCTCGAGGCACATAAAAATGCCGTTTCTATTCGCTTGAAAACCTTACCTTCCTCTCATGAATAAGTCGTTTAATCTTTCGGATTGGGTGCGTCCTAATATTCAGGAACTTTCTGCCTATACCTCGGCTAGAGATCAATATAGCCAAGGGGTATTGCTCGATGCCAATGAACTAGGCTTAGGACCGGCCTTGAGCCAGCCCACTTCTCATACCAAGCAGCTACATCGATACCCGGATCCCTATCAACGCGCATTGCGATCGGCTATTGCCGACCTGCGCGGAGTAGATGCGGATCAGGTATTTACTGGAAACGGCAGCGATGAAGCCATCGACCTACTTATAAGGATATTTTGTGAACCTGCTAAACACCATATTCTGGTGACCCCTCCCACCTATGGGATGTATAAAGTATCGGCGCGTATCCACAACGTAAGCGTAGATGAGGCGCCTTTGAACAGCGATTTATCGTTGGATGTTGACCAGACACTAGCCAAAATACATCCGGATACACGCATTATTTTCTTGTGTTCACCCAATAATCCTACGGGTAATACTCTTGATTCCAAAGCTATTGAGCAGGTAGTTGAACAGTTTAGTGGCATTGTGGTGGTTGATGAAGCCTATATTGATTTTTCTGAGCAGCAAAGCCTGAGCCATCTGCTTTCCAGCTACCCTAATTTGGTGATTCTTCAAACCCTTTCTAAATCCTTTGGTCTAGCAGGGATTCGATTAGGTATCGCCTTGGCATCTGCCGAAATCATTGCCTATTTCGACAAGATAAAACCACCCTACAACATCAATGCCCTCAGTGCTCAGGTTGCTCTTGAGGCTGTACTTCAACCCGAATTGATGCAACAAAAGGTGCAGCAAATTCTCGAAGAACGCGCCTATGTTCAATCACGGATTGAACGCCTACAGGCACTCTTGATCCAGAATCCTAGCCCCGTGTTGGCCACCCATATTCAAAAGATTTACCCTAGCGAGGCCAATTTCTTATTGGTTCGGTTTGAACAGGCCCTAGCCATTCAAAAAGCCCTTGCCGAGAAAGGTGTGATTGTTCGATACCGTGGAAATGAACTCCACTGCGCGGATACCTTACGCATCAGTATTGGTAATCGCATGGAAAACAATGCATTCTTTGAGAGTTTGATCGAAGTATTGGGTTGGGATGGACCGGCTCGTAAAGAGATTTGGGAGCAACTGGATCTGCAAAAAGCATCGGTGGCTGATTCTGAGCAAGCTTCTGGCTTTGAGCAGACTTCGAATTCCGAACAAGCTTCAGTCTCCGAGCAAGTCTCTGGTTTTGAGCAACCTTCGGATTCCGAGCAATCTTCACCCCGTACCGCTCGCATAGAACGCCAAACTAGCGAAACAAGTATTCTTATCGAGTTGAACCTGGATGGAACCGGGCAACACAACATCTCGACTGGCTTGGCATTTTTTGATCATATGCTCGAACAAATTGCTCGTCACGGTCTCATAGACCTGAACATCAGCTGCACAGGAGATCTGCACATCGACGAACATCATACCATTGAGGATGTTGGAATTGCCTTGGGGCAAGCATTATCTATGGCCTTTGGAGACAAACGTGGCATCGAGCGATACGGTTTTGTACTACCTATGGATGAGGCGCAGGCAACCGTTGCATTGGATCTGTCTGGCCGCCCTTACCTAGTCTTTGAAACCGAATTTTCTCGTAATTATGTAGGTGACCTACCCACCGATATGATTGAACATTTTTTCTATTCGTTGGCCATGCATATGAAAGCAACCTTACAAATTTCGGCTCGTGCATCAAATGATCACCACAAAATAGAGGCTTGCTTCAAAGGGCTAGCCCGTACGCTAAAACAGGCGGTTGAGCACAATCCTCGCATTGCAGGACAAATTCCAAGTTCAAAAGGTCAGCTCTAATGATTGCGGTTATTGCGTATAAGGCAGGTAATTTAGCCTCTGTTCAGCATGCTCTTAATCGACTGAAAATCGACTATTATCTGGCTAGAGAACCCAAGGATTTGGAAAAAGCCGATGGTATAATTTTCCCGGGTGTAGGCCATGCCGCCTACGCGATGGAATCATTGAGGGAACAATCGCTTATCGAGTACTTAAAAACCACTCAAAAGCCTGTTCTTGGTATATGTGTAGGTATGCAGTTGCTCTTCGATTCCTCCGCCGAAGCGGGGCCTGATGGAAAACCAACACCAGCGCTCTCCTGCCTGTCTGGGGATTTGGAGCGTTTCGACCCGAAAGAAGATCCAAGCTTTAAGGTCCCTCATATGGGTTGGAATACCATAGAGTATGAACAAGCGCACCCACTCTTTCAAGACATAGCTTCTGGGAGCACCTTTTACTTCGTGCACTCCTATTTTGCTCCTATCACCGAGCATACCATCGCTCAAAGTCATTACATTCATCCATTTTCTGCCGTCGTTCACCACAAAAACTACTATGGGGTACAATTTCACCCCGAAAAAAGTGGGGCGCACGGTGCTCAATTACTCAAAAACTTTCATCAGATTGTCTATGCACGTCATTCCGGCCATTGATTTACTTGATGGAGCCTGTGTCCGCTTACATAAGGGCGATTACGATCAGGCTACGATCTATCACGACAACCCTTTAGAACAGGCCCGAATATTTCAGCAGGCGGGCTTTAGTCACATACATGTGGTGGATTTGAATGGTGCGAAAGAAGGCCGCTTTACCAACCTGTCACACATTCAAGCTATGATTCAGGAATTGGGTCTTTCGGTTCAAAGTGGTGGTGGTATTCGGCGATATGAAGATGCGAAATATCTTTTGGATGCGGGTTTATCGAAGGTTATTTGTAGCTCAATGGCTATTAAAAACGAGCCCGATTGGATGCGTTTACTCGATGATTTTCCCCGTCAATCCATCTTAGGACTTGACTTAAAAGAGGGAAAAATGGCATTCTCTGGTTGGCTTGAAACAGCTGCGGAGTCCCCCGAGTCTATGGTTGCTCGCATGCAGGATGAAGGTCTTGAAGAGGTGTTATGTACCGATATATCAAAGGATGGCACACTTAGTGGCACCAATTTAGAGCTTTATATTCAGCTTAAAGCCCAATTTCCTGAGCTTCGTTGGATTGCTTCTGGTGGGGTTAGTGGGGTTGAAGATCTGAAATCGTTGAGTCAGGCAGGCATTGATGCCGTTGTCGTAGGAAAAGCCTACTACGAAGGGCACATTAGCTTAGAAGAAATGGCGTTTTGGAATCACGCATAGTTTCGCTACTATTTTATTAATATTGCTATGAGTATGTTCAAAAAAATAGGTTTAGGACCCAAAAAACAGCAGAATCTTCCCTTCAAAGGAGAAAAGCTGAAGAAAAAGGAGGAAGCATATTCCTTTAAAAAGAATCCCTATATCCGTTGGATAATATTCGGGATCTTTATTCTCATTTCCATTCTCTCCCTACCTAGAAGCGAAGTTAGGACCACCACTAACTACACCATTGGTCAGCCATGGCGTGCCGATGACCTAACCGCACCCTTCACTTTTGCCATCAATAAGACCCGGGCCGAGATAGAAGCCGAGCGAGAAAACATACAGGAGCAAATTCCTCCCGTATTTGTGGTTGATAACAATGCTGAGCTAAGTATTCAATCCGAAATAGACTCTATTTATATAAGTACCTACAACCTTCTGGATCGTTATCATCTTTGGCAGGTTTCTCTCTCTTCTGAGAGTTCTACAGCACTGGACGACAGCATCGCCTTTCAAAATGAGTTTCAAAATCATGACATTGGCCTAACCGAACCTGCGCTTAGTGCTCTTATGGCAAGCTATCATGAGGTGGCCGGAGATGATATGAACATGAATCCAAGCCAGGTTTTTGAGAACCCAAATTTTATAGGTAATCGGGTCCGAAATACGCTCACGGCTATTCTTTCAAGCCTATTAAACCAAGGGATTATCGATGTGAATAAGTCTTTGGTTAGCTATGATCTTTTCACCTTGTTGAACACTTCCGAAAGTACGGAGCAGCCCATAAATATTGCTCGCGTTCGTGATTTAAGAGAGGCCAATGAGTACAGTCTCGTACAGCTCAATGCGCGATTAAACCCAGAAGAAACTCGCCTAGCTATCGAAATTTACAACAAGGTAATGAAGGCTAATTATCTCACGAATCCATTCCGCCAACAGCAGCGAATTAATGAGGCAATTGCCAATATTTCCCCAACCAAAGGAGCAATGGCACAAGGTCAAGTAATTGTGCGGCGGGGCGATATTATTACCGAAGAAATCGCCAACACTCTTCAAAGTCTGGATGCCGCTCGAAGCCTTAATGCCTCTACCTTTGAACAATGGCTACGCCTGCTAGGAGGTATTGTACTGGTGGTCGTGATTAGTTTTGTGTTCTACATCTATCTGCATTTGTACCGCAAAAAAATCTTTGAAGACAACGTACAGTTCCTATTAGTCTTTCTAATCATGAGTCTGGTGACCGCCCCAGCCGGTGCACTTTTGTATTTCGATGTTATTCATCCTTTGATCATCCCAATAGCCATAGCTCCCATTATCCTTACCATTATATTCGATTCCAGAGTGGGACTCATCGCCTCCCTAACCCTTGCTTCACTCATCGGTTTGGTTCATGGCTACGATTTTGAATACACCATAGCAGCCATAGCCGCTTGTTCGATGGGCGTATTCTCGGTGCGAGATATCCGAGATCGATCACAATTCTTTTTTGGTACTCCTGGTATCGTTTGGGGAACCTTCTTAATCACTCTGGGGGCCTTCAGCCTGTCGAAAATGGATTCCATCGACGTCATGTTGAACTACTTGTTTTACATCACCATTGGTTCGCTCTTCATTCTGTTTACCTACCCACTTATTCTACTCATTGAAAAAGTATTCGATGTGGTGACCGATTTTACACTGCTTGAGTTAGGTGATACCAATCAACCGCTACTCAAAGAGCTTATGAACAAAGCCCCGGGTACTTTTCATCATTCGATGCATGTAGCCAATCTGGTGGAATCTGCTGCCTCGGCCATTGGTGCTAAAACGATGCTCAGCCGTGTGGGGGCTATGTATCATGATATTGGAAAGGTTTTAAAACCCGAATACTATGTTGAAAACCAGTCTTCTGGGGTAAACGAGCATGATAAACTTAAGCCTCAGATGTCGGCCATGGTGATTAAAGCCCACGTAAGTGAAGGGGTGAAAATAGCTCAAGAAGCGGGAATTCCAGATAAAATCATCGACTTTATTCGAACACATCACGGAACCTCCGTCATCCGCTATTTCTTCGAGAAAGCCAAGGATAATGATTCTATGAAGGAGGTCACGGCCGAAGAAAAGTTTCGCTATGATGGACCCCTTCCCTCTACCAAAGAAACGGGTATTTTGCTCTTGGCCGATGGTATAGAAGCGGCCTCACGTGCCATGAAAAATCCAACCTATCCAAGACTTGAAAACTTGGTGAATAGAATGGTTGATGCCCGCGTAAATGAAGGACAGCTAAGTCATTGTCCACTTACTTTCCGTGATTTACAACTCATCAAAGAGTCGTTCTTGACGGTACTCATGGGTATTTATCATCATCGGGTTGAATATCCCGCCGATCCCAATGAAAAAACCGACACCCTTCATAGCGAGGAAGGAAATGCTGACTCGAACGGTGCAAGTGGTGCCGATGAAAGTGAGGCTGATGCAAGTGGTGCCGATGCAAGTGGTGCCGATGCAAGTGGTGCCGATGCAAGTGAGGCAAATTCCATATCTAAAGGGGAAGCTGCTGGTTCTGAAGATGGTTCTGGTTCAGGGGATGGTGCTGGTTCAGAAGATGGTTCTGGTTCAGAAGATCGCGCAAACTCCGAGCCAAAAGCCGAATAAGCCATGGCCGCGCCATCTCCTGATGCTCACTCCCCTTCCAACGCTACCCCTTTCAAAGCCCAATTATCGCACTACCTCCAATTCATTCGACTCGAGAAAGGCCTTAGTAAGCATTCGGTTCAATCCTATGAGCACGATTTAAGACGATATTTTCAATATCTAGGCTTCCACGCAAAAATCAATGATTTGGCCGGGGTTACCATGAGCCACATTGAATCCTTTCTGCATTATCTAATCGACGAAAGTTTACTCTCTCCCTCTAGTTTGGCTCGCAATATATCGAGTATCCGAGGCTTTCATGAGTTTGCCGTTGTAGAAGGTTTTTGTGCTGCCAATCCGGCCGAACTCATCGAATTGCCCAAAAAAGCCAAAAAGCTACCCGAAATTCTGGATGCTGAAGAAGTGGAAGCTCTGCTTGAAACCCCCGATTTAGAAACCCCCGCGGGCATTCGAGATAAGGCCATTCTCGAAACACTCTATGGAACAGGAATGCGGGTGAGCGAACTCACCGATTTAGAGACCGATCGGCTCTTTTTTGAGATCGGATTCATTCGAGTCATTGGTAAAGGTCGCAAAGAACGCCTCGTTCCCGTTGGTGAAATGGCCCAAGATGCGCTCGAACACTATATCGAATATGTGCGTCCACTCTTTTACCGACCCAGCAAAGCCGATAAGGCCAAGAACAAAGTCTTTTTAAATATGAGAGGCGGGGCACTAAGTCGCATGAGTGTCTGGAATATTGTTCAAAAAGCGGCCAAAGACGCCGGTATTACCAAAAATGTGTACCCTCATATCTTCCGTCACTCTTTTGCCACACATCTGCTCGAGGGTGGTGCCGATCTGCGCGCCGTGCAAGAAATGCTCGGTCATAGCTCCATCGTGACCACCGAAATATACACCCATGTCGATCGCAGTTTACTCCGCGATATCCATCTGCAGTACCATCCCCGATCCTAAGCTCCAATTCCGTAAGCTCCAATTCCCATTGAACTAGTGAAAATGAGAATGCCATTGTGTACATTGATTCAAAACCAGTCGAATCGATTCACCAATTTCAGGCAATGACCATACAGCAAGCTAAGCGATCTTCCGCACGTTCTACCAAAACCCCAACTTCTCTTTTTCTCGGGTTGAACCTTCTCCTTTTCCTATTCTTGCCCATGATCACAGATCTCGGGCTCCAAGCACAGATCGGATGGAACAAGAGTTACGAGCACGGTTTAGTGGTGTCGGCCGACGGAATAGCCTCCCAGGTCGGCCGGCAAATCCTCCAACAAGGCGGAAACGCTGTCGACGCCGCAATCGCGGTCCAATTTGCCCTCGCCGTTACCTTACCCCGTGCCGGCAACCTGGGCGGCGGGGGATTCATGGTCGTCCACCTAGCCGATGGCACCACCGCGACCCTAGACTTCCGCGAGCGCGCTCCCGGCCGCGCCTACCGGGATATGTACCTGGACGAAGATGGAAATTACCTCAGCGACCTTAGCAAAATCGGAGCGTTGGCGGCCGGTGTGCCGGGCACCGTCGATGGCATGGTGCAAGCGCATGAGCGCTTCGGAAGTCTACCTTGGCGCGACCTTGTATCCCCCGCCATCGCGCTGGCGCGCGAAGGCTATTCCCTATCCTGGTCCCAGGCGGCTTCGTTAAACGGAAGCGCCTCGTCATTTGCTGCTTTTGAGGGATCCAGAAACTATTTCTGGCCCAGCTGTGAAGAATACGATGCATCAGTGGATTCCCATACAATCCAAAACGACAACACGTTAGTTTCAACCGGAGAAATTCCTTCAAAAGCGTGTAGAGACTTCGAGGAAGGGGATGTTTTTATTCAAACCGATTTAGCCCAAACATTGGAGGCCATAGCCGAGCAGGGACGTGAAGGATTCTACGGAGGTTGGGTTGCTGATAAAATCATTGAAACCATGACGCGTTATGACGGATTTATTTCGGCCCAAGATTTAGCTGACTATGAAAGTGTTTGGAGGACTCCTTACCGGGTCAATTTTAAAGGATACGAGCTTCACATCATGCCACCGCCTAGTTCAGGCAGCATCGCCGTTGGACAAATTCTCGAGATGATGCAAACCCAAGACATCGATGCTTTGGCGCATCACTCAGCCGTTTATTATCACCTATTGGCCGAAGCCATGCGCCGAGCGTTTGCCGACCGAGCTCACTATTTAGGCGATCCCGACTTCTACGATGTGCCAACTGAGCAGTTAAGTACTCGGGAGTATGCCGAATATAGAATGGCCGACTTCAACCCTAGTCAGGCTACTCCTTCGGAATCGGTAAGTCACGGCGAACTGACCACAATAAAAGAAAGCTATGAAACCACCCATTTCTCCGTCATCGACTCCGAGGGAAATGCCGTGGGAATCACGACCACCTTAAACGGATCATTTGGATCAAAATTAGCGGTAGAAGGTGCCGGTTTTTTGCTGAATAATGAAATGGACGACTTTTCTGCTCAGCCCGGAACACCCAACATGTTTGGACTTTTAGGGGGTGAAGCCAATGCCATTGCCCCTGGTAAACGTATGCTTTCGAGCATGACCCCCATTATTGTTAGCCAAGATGGTAAGGTGAAAATGATTGCAGGCGCGGCTGGGGGTCCTAGAATCATTTCGGCCACCCTTCAAAATGTTTTAAACGTACTGCTCTTCGGCATGAACGCTCAGCAAGCAAATGCCGCTCCTCGAATCCATCATCAATGGTACCCCGATCAACTTTATGTCGATAATTTAAGCATGAGCGCCGATACCAAGTCGTTTCTCGAACT
>CAKZLH010000125.1 GCA_937125285.1 uncultured Balneolaceae bacterium
ATAGATATTACTCATAGTTTTCATGACCCACCTCCTCGTGATGTACGCCCGGTTGAACGAGTACTCGATGAACTTTTTGAACTGGATGAACGTGAACTGCTACTTTTCACCGCCGATGAGGAACGGCTGGATGAACGCGAACTGCTGCTCTTCACCGCCGATGATGAACGATTGCTTGAACTACCACTTGAACGAACGGTGGTTGATCGACCAGTAGACCCACTATTTCCAGAGCTTCTAACCGTAGATTTTGAACCGCTGCTACTCGAGGATTCATTCGATCGAATGACACGGCTACCTGTACTTCTACCAGTGCTTCTACTGGTACTTCTACCTAGAGTTCGTTGGTCGATTACACGAGATCTAGAAAGCGTAGAGCGCGAAGGTGTATCCTCCCAACGAGTTCTATTTACTTGCGTGGATGACCGAGTGGTTCCATTTTTCCCAGCACTACTTGAACGGGTTAGTGATGTAACTCCTGAGGAGCTCAAACCATATCTTCGAGCACCATTGAATCGGGTTGATTGATCAGTAGTTGAAGAATTGGTCACATAAACGACGGTATTATAAGGTGAATAGCCCCAGAAACTTCCATAGTATCCATAGGGACTGCTATACCCATAGCGATAGCTATTAAAGCCATAGTATCTGTTCCATGAACTATAGAATGGGTCATAATACCCCCAGCTAAACCCACCATAATAGCCACTCCACGCCCAATAAGTAGCGGGACTCCATGGACTGTAGTACCCATAGTGATCTCCCCACCATCCAACATTAAATCGCCACCATCGCTTCGCATACCAAGAGCTCCAGAAATCATCATCATACCAACCATCTCTATAGCCTTTGCGGTAACCTCTATCATAGCCTCGATCGTAGCCTTTATCATAGCCCCAATAGTAGCTATCTTCATCTATGAAATCGCGATAATCGTTGGTTGATAAGGACTCAACATAGTGTTCATCGTACCAACGCTCCGTATCGTAATCTTTGTAATAAATACCCAATGAAGCAGATTCATCTAGCTTAACAGATTCATCAGACTGCTGGCCAAGTACACTAGTGGAACCCGCTACTTCGGATAGCTTTTGATTTGAGTAATTAGGATTCGGGGTCTGTGTAGTTTCGGACCAATTGTATCCTTTTTTCGATTGTTCCTCGTTATCCCATGAATAATAAGTAGATGCACCAGAAGTCGTTGGTTGATCCCACTCATACGCTAAATTCATTTGGGTATAGC
>CAKZLH010000126.1 GCA_937125285.1 uncultured Balneolaceae bacterium
TCCGTATCTATTCCGCGCGCCCATATTTTCATATGACCATATATTTGCTCTCGAGCCAGTTCATCGATCATCGATTGCGTGGGTACATAAGTTCTTTCACACTGAGGGTAAAACCATTGCATCATTTTCTTAAAGGGCCATTTAACCGGCCCTAAGAATAATTTGTAGTAGTCTACATAACTCAGAAAATGGGTGTGATACGAACTTACAACGGGAACTTTATGCTTCTTTGCCCATTTCAGAGCACCAATACCCAAACCATCTGGGGTCGCTATATGAATAAGGTCCGGGTTGAAAGCGGCCAATTCTCGACGATCTTTTCTAGGGAAATGGGTGGCCACTCGATATTCTTTCCTTCCCGGAACGGGCATGGAAATAGAAGGGGTAACGATCAACTCCCCGGCATGGGGTGAAATTGCAGGTTGTTGGCTACTGGGCGCGAAAATTTTCACCGCAATAGATTCCTGCTCTAAGTGATGAACCAGGCGATTGAGTGTCAAGGCCACTCCATCTCGTATATGATTATAATTGCCCGTAAATAAGGCAACTCTAAGTGGTTTCATTCGGCAGTAAGATGTGGGTTATCGACTAACGGTGAATGTGTAATGGTTTACAAGCCGATGGCTTCTTTGTATTTTCTTCTTAGTATTATGTTAGTGAGAGGGAAAAACAAATGCTGTTTACTCGACAGACTAACAATCTTTAAATATACACATTTATGAAAGCCTTTGTTACTGGTGGAACCGGTTTTGTTGGAAGCCATTTAGTAGAATCTCTTCTCTCTAACCCAGAAGTAGAGGAAACCAAAGCCCTTGTACGAACACAAGAAAAATGGCTTAAAGGCTTAGCCTATACCCCCGTTCATGGAACTTTAGAGCAGATTGATGCCATAGGGCCGCATCTAAAAGGTATAGGTGTTCTGTTTCATTGCGCCGCAATTCTACATGCCCCTAATTTGGAGAGTTTTATACAAGCCAATGTGGATGCCACCATTCGACTGGTTGAAATGGCTGCTGAATCTGGGGTAAAAAATGTGGTCATACTTTCCTCCCTTGCGGCCGTAGGCCCTTCAAATGCAGATGCCGATGCACTTACGGAAGATTCTACTATGCATCCAATAAGCGGATATGGCCGGTCTAAAATGATGATGGAGCAACGACTCCGAGAACATTTTGAGCAATCAAATTCCTACCCCAATCTGAGCATTAAAATTCTACGACCACCAGCGGTGTACGGACCTCGTGAAACAGATATTTTTGGTCTTTTTAAAGCATTGAATATGAGAATAGCCCCCATTATAGGCCCCTTTCAGCAAGAAAACCTTTCTCTTATTCATGTGAAAGATTTAGTAGAAGGAATCTGTAAGAGCATCAAGTGGACGTCTCCTGGTATTCACACTTATTTCGTAGGGGGTGAAAAAGACGCCTATTCCTGGGAACAAATCTTTTCAACCAGTGCGAATATATTAGGTAAATCGTATCTAAAAATTCCCATCCCAAAGTCCCTTTTATTTACCGTTGCCAGATTTTCCGAGTTAACCGCTCCACTACTGAATCGTTATCCCCCTTTAAACGTAGAAAAAGCTCAAGAGCTAAGTCAAAACTGGGTTTGTAGCTCCGATAAGGCCCGACGAGATTGGGGATACTCTCCTTCGGTTAATCTCGAAGAGGGCTTAACAAAAACTTTAGGTTGGTATAAAAAACAAGGCTGGTTATCGTGATTTAACCTCTATCCAATGCAAAAGAATTAGTACCTTTACATATGGATCAAAAA
>CAKZLH010000127.1 GCA_937125285.1 uncultured Balneolaceae bacterium
ACCGTGATCTACGTGTCCGATCGTTCCCACATTAACGTGGGGTTTGGTTCGCTGAAAGGTCTCTTTTGCCATTTTATTTATCTTTTTTTGTAAGTATTAAAAATCTGTTAGGACTGACTCTCGATAATTTCCTGAGCCAATTTATCGGGCACTTGCGTGTATTCTTCAAATTCCATTGAGTACACAGCACGCCCTTGAGTTAGAGATCGAAGATCAGTTGAATAACCAAACATCTCTGAAAGAGGTACGTTTGCTTTTACAACTGAGCCATTAGGATCTGAATTCATGCTCTGGATGATTCCACGGCGAGAGTTAAGGTCACCAATCACATCACCCATATATTCTTCTGGAGTGGTCACTTCCACTTTCATTACCGGCTCTAATAAGGCTGGTTTTGCTTTCTTAGCAGACTCTCGGAATCCTGTCTTAGCTGCTAACTCGAAGCTTAGTTGATCCGAATCCACATCGTGATAAGATCCATCAAATAATCGTACAGCTACGTTTTGTACCGAGTAATTTGCTTGGATACCGTTTTCTAAAGCTGCTTTAAATCCTTTCTCTACAGAAGGGATGAATTCTCTTGGGATGTTACCACCAACGACTTCGTTAATGAACATAAACCCTTCAGAGCGGCTAATACGATCTTCACGACCTTCGTAATTGTCAAAGAAATCGATAGGAGCAATTTCAAACTGAATATCTGCGAATTTACCACGACCACCCGTTTGTTTCTTATAAACTTCTCGGTGTGTAACGTTTTTAGAGATGGTTTCACGGTAAGATACCTGTGGAGCACCCACATTGGCCTCAACCTTAAATTCTCTCTTTAAACGGTCGACAATAATTTCGAGGTGAAGCTCACCCATACCTGCGATAGTGGTCTGCCCTGTTTCTTCGTCTGTACTAACCTTAAAGGTTGGATCTTCTTCGGCAAGTTTCTGTAGACCTGTGGACAGCTTATCACTATCTGCTTTTGTTTTAGGCTCTACAGCCAACTTGATTACGGGCTCAGGGAATGTAATTTGTTCTAAAATTACTGGATTGTCCAAATCACAGAAGGTATCACCAGTAAATACTTCCTTGACCCCTACTACCGCTACAATGTCACCAGCCTGAGCAAAATCAAGATCTTTCTTTTCATTGGCGTGCATTTCAAGAAGTCTACCTACACGCTCTTTGTTACCAGTCGTGGAATTCAAGATGTACGACCCTTTCTCTAATCGGCCTGAGTAAACACGAGCAAAGGTAAGTTTACCAACATAGGGGTCGGTCATGATTTTGAACGCTAAAGCACTAAAAGGCGCATTAGGATCTGCTACACGAGTAGTAGGCTCATCAGTCTTAGGATCAATACCATTTACTGCAGCTACGTCTAGTGGACTAGGCATGAAATCAATTACGCGGTCCAACATAGCCTGAACGCCTTTATTTTTTAGCGCCGTACCACACATTACTGGAGTAATGTCTTTGGCAATAGTCGCCTTACGAATAGCATTGATGATTTCCTCTGCGGAAATCTCTTCTTCCATCAAATACTTTTCCATGAGTGTTTCATCATGATCAGCAATGGCTTCAAGCATCTGAACACGGTAATCATTTACCGAGTCTACCATATCTTCAGGTATGTCAATTACATCGTACTTCGCACCAAGAGATGCCTCATCCCAAACAATACCCTGCATGTTGATAAGATCAACCACTCCCTTGAAATTCTCTTCACGTCCAATAGGAATCTGAATAGGTATAGGGTTGGCGTTCAATTTATCATTTAACTGTCCAACTACATTGTAAAAATCAGCACCCGTACGGTCCATCTTGTTTACAAATGCCATACAAGGAACTTTGTATTTGGTTGCTTGACGCCATACCGTCTCAGATTGAGGCTGAACAGCACCCACTGAACACAACACGAATACCGCACCATCAAGCACACGAAGAGAACGCTCTACTTCTACAGTAAAGTCAACGTGACCTGGGGTATCGATAATATTAATACGGTGATCTTTCCAAATACAATGAGTAGCCGCAGAGGTGATGGTAATACCACGCTCCTGCTCCTGCTCCATCCAGTCCATAGTAGCCGCACCATCGTGCACCTCTCCAATACGGTGACTTCTACCGGTGTAAAAAAGGATACGCTCGGTTACCGTAGTTTTACCTGCATCAATATGAGCCATAATCCCGATGTTACGGGTACGACGCATTTGGTCAAGTACTTTTGGATCCATTGTTTTAGTGTCAGACATGATGTGATGAATAATGTTTTAGTCGAAATTAGAATCTGAAATGCGCAAAAGCTTTGTTTGCTTCTGCCATACGGTGTGTTTCGTCCTTTTTACGAACCGCACCACCTTCGTTTTTAGAGGCATCGATTAGCTCTCTTGAAAGACGAAGAGACATGGACTTGTCGTTACGAGAGCGCGCAGCTTTTATCAACCATCTCATACCTAAGGCTGTACCTCGCTCTTGACGAACCTCAACGGGTACTTGATAAGTTGCACCCCCTACTCGTCGAGATTTAACTTCTACTACAGGAGTTGAATTTTGTAGAGCCGAACGGAAAACCTCAACACCGGTTTCTCCAGTGCGCTCTTCAATGAGTTCAAATGCCTGATATACAATTTTACGTGCAACACTTTTCTTACCGTCACGCATTAAATTGTTTACAAAGCGAGTAATTAGCTTGTCGTCAAATATCGGATCGGGTTGAACATCCCGTTTTTCTGCTTTTCTTCTACGCATAATGTTTCAAACTAAACTTAAGATTTCGCTTTAGGTCTCTTGGTTCCGTACAAGCTTCGACTTTGAGTACGACCTTCTACACCGGCCGTATCTAGCGTACCGCGGATGATGTGGTAACGCACACCCGGAAGATCCTTTACACGACCCCCACGGATAAGCACTATACTATGCTCTTGTAAGTTGTGGCCTTCACCCGGGATGTAGGCGGTAACTTCAATACCATTGGTTAATCTTACCCTCGCTACTTTTCGAAGAGCGGAGTTAGGTTTCTTTGGAGTAGTGGTGTACACACGAGTACATACTCCACGCTTTTGAGGACAGCTTTGCATAGCAGGAGCTGTGGTCTTGCGTTTGTTGGTTTTTCTACCTTTTCTAATAAGTTGTTGTATCGTTGGCACTGTTCAAATAATTTTGGTTAAGGCCAGTGATGGAATAGTCCATCAATTCGAGAGCTTGACAATATACGACAAGAAAATTCAGAAGTCCAACAAAGAAAGCTATGTATTGTAGTAAGTTTTTAAAAAAAGCCGATATTCTTAGGATTAATGCCGAAAAATACCGCAACTGACCTCTAACTTATATTATACCGATATATAACTCTATATCACGTGAAATTAACAACTCTAACCGGAATTAGCCCCAAAAAAGCGGAAGCTCTTACTAAAGAGGGTATTTCTACTACTCAGGATTTACTTTTTTTCTTTCCTCGACGCTATTTAGATCGCTCAAATGTCGTTCCTATTTCTCAGCTTAGGGGAATAGGAGAGGAAGTAACGGTGGCAGGGACGGTTCAATCCGTGGAAGAACAGGGCTTCAAAGCAAAGAAACGCCTCGAAGTGGTGGTTAAAGACGAAACAGCAGGAATGAAAGCCGTCTGGTTTAAAGGCGCTTACTACCTCAAAAAACGATTTAAAGTCGGGCAAAAATTGGCCTTATTCGGAACGGCCAAGCAATACGGCCGACATATATCCATGGCCCATCCCGAAACCGACATTCTAAGTTCGGAAAGTGATCTCTCTGAGTTTTCTAAAATTGTAGCCATTTATCCTAGTGGTAAACATTTTCATGAAGCCCGCATTCACAATGCCCATATTCAATCGTGGATTCAACAAATTCTAGATCAATCCCAGCTAACCGAATGTTTACCCCAATCCATACTGGAACGCTTCGAGCTTCCTTCACGTGATCAGGCGATACGAGACATTCACACACCATCCAGTCATCTGGCGCATCAAAGAGCCTTGCGTCGTTTTAAGTTCGAGGAATTGTTTTTCTTTCAACTGAGCATGGAGCACATCCATCAACAGCGTTCGGATAGTAACCGAGGGCCGAAACTGGTTGAAACCAAACCCAGAACGAATACCTATTTCAACCAGAATCTGCCTTTTGAACTTACCGATGGGCAAAAGCAAGCCCTCAGTGATATCAAAAATGACGTACAATCGGGCAAGCAAATGAACCGGCTCATCCAAGGAGATGTGGGGGCTGGTAAAACAGTGGTTGCTATGGGAGCCTTGCTTATGGCCGTTGATAATGGATATCAAGGCGCCTTGGTGGCCCCAACAGAAATCTTGGCTGAACAACATTTTCAAAGTCTTCAAGAATCTTTTAAAGGACTCGATGTAAACATACGGCTCTTGGTTGGCGGCCAAAAAACTACTCTTAGAAGAGATGTGCTAACCGCTCTGGAAGGGGGACAATGCGATATCGTGGTAGGGACACATGCGGTAATCCAAAATAGTGTTCACTTTCACCGACTGGGTATGGTGGTGATTGATGAGCAGCATCGTTTCGGTGTTCAACAACGCGCCGAATTACTGAACAAGGCCGACCATCCGCACATGCTCGTGATGAGCGCCACCCCTATACCAAGGTCTCTCGCCATGTCCCTATATGCCGACCTGGATATTTCTATTATAAAAGGACTTCCAAAAGGTCGAAAACCCATTCGAACCGCCATTCGATCCGATAAGCGCCGCGAAGATGTGTACTCCTTCGTCGAGAGTGAACTCTCTAATGGAGGGCAAGTATATATCATCTATCCATTAATTGAAGAATCCGAAGTAATGGACTTGAAGGACGCAACCGCCGGGTTTGAGAAAATGACTCAAAGATTTCCTTCTTTTCGGGTTGAACTATTACACGGCCGTATCCCCGCTGAAGAAAAGGATCGCATTATGAAGGATTTTGCGGCAGGGCTGGTTCATATACTCGTGAGTACTACGGTGATAGAAGTTGGAGTGAATGTTCCCAACGCTTCCATCATGATTATTGAACATGCCGAACGTTTTGGGCTATCCCAACTCCACCAGCTTAGGGGACGTATTGGTAGAGGGAGCCGTCAGAGTTACTGCATTTTAATGCCCGATCATGCCGTAAGCGAATCCGGAGCGGTACGACTCAAAACCATGGAGAAAACCAACGATGGGTTTGAGATTGCGGAAGTCGATCTAAAGTTGAGAGGCCCTGGAGATTTTTTAGGAACCAAACAAAGTGGTTTACCCGAATTCAAGTATGCTGATATTCTACAAGATCAAGACCTCTTGAAAGAGGCTAAACGAGAGGCCCGTGCCATATTAGCCGAAGATCCTCAGCTTACGCACCATGAGTATTCCAATCTCAAGCGTTTTTTTGAGCCTTATCATGAACGGAAAAAAAAGTTCTACGGGCTGGCCTGATAGGACGAAACCTGCGCAAATCAAGCGTAGTAATGTCTCAAAATTTCATCGCCTAACATACTGAAATCTCTACTTATGCGAGGGAATAGCCCTACAAATAGGCTTTGATTTCGTGCTTAAAATATACTATTTGCAATTTTTTGAGCTTTAGCCATTAACTCTTTCCGAAGATTTGCCGATAAATGGTGTTAGGGCTCAATTTTACTGTAAAACTCCTTCCATTGGACATTATTTTATTGAATAGGGTAACAAAAGCAATTACTGAGTTAACATTTACCAGCCGGATAACCCACTTTTTATACGTTAAACCAGCATTCTTTTTCTTTGAAGTAGTCCTTGGGAAAAATTTGACCCTTAGGGTGTTAAAGTAGTCACACATTCACATGTTTTATATAGTCGCATTTCTTGATTCTGATCGGTCTATACAGGATTTAACCAAACAATTACCATTTGTTTCCTTTCACTTAAAACAGGTGAAAACATCCCAGGATCTTATGGTTGTATTAGAGCAGGAAGATATCCACATGATTCTCTTAGATGGATCTAAATCAGTAGAACAGTTGAACGAGACTATAG
>CAKZLH010000128.1 GCA_937125285.1 uncultured Balneolaceae bacterium
GCCGACACGACCGATCCATCTTCGGTGATAAATTGAAGCACATTCGAGGAAGGGAAGTCAAGCTTTTCAACCCGATTTTCTTCCACTAGCAAAGCCTCCGATGACGCGTAGTCACGGATTTCAATCACCTTTGAACCTCCCAGGCTTTTGGGGGCATTACTACGATAACCAGCCATTAAAGCCTGTATTTCTTCGGCACCTGCCTTGCCTTTTTTCGTCACAGAAACCAACCGTTCCTTATAAAAACCATGGGTCACATACAATTGAATAAGCGCCTCATATAGGCTAGACCCCTGATGCTTATAATAAGCGGCCATTTCTGCTATCATAACGGCCGATACAATAGCGTCTTTGTCTCGAACATGATCACCAACGAGGTACCCATAGCTCTCTTCACCCCCGGCTATGAACTGCTCTATGCCTTCTTTTTCGGTCATCAGCGATCCTATAAATTTAAAACCGGTCAAGGTATTGTAGCAGGTGACTCCATGATGTTTAGCGATGGTATCGATAAGCTGCGTAGTCACAATCGTTTTTACAATGTATTCGTGTCCTTGGAGTCCCTTTTCACGTTTCCAAGCCTCTAGCATGTAGTTAATTAATAAACTACCGGTCATATTCCCGTTCAGTAGCACCCATTCATCCTGGGTATTTTTTACGGCTATCCCAATGCGATCGGCATCGGGATCGGTCGCCATAACCAGCTCTGCATTTTGTTTCTTGGCTTCTTCAATGGCCATGGATAAGGCTTCTTGTTCCTCGGGGTTGGGATAAACAACCGTTGGAAAATTTCCATCTACCACCATCTGCTCTTCTACCAAATGTACATTCGTAAACCCAAAAGCTTCCAGTGCAGGGGGTACGAGTACACCAGCGGTTCCATGAATGGGAGAAAATACAATGGATAAATCGGATTCTGCTTCAATAGCTGTTCTTGAAAGGGATAAACTTCGAAGTGTTTCTAAATAGGAGGTATCTACATCCGATCCTATGGTGATGATTCGCTCTTCATTAGGGCTAAAACGAACCTCATCTATTGAACTAATAGCTCGAACTTCTTCCATTACCTGTTTATCATAAGGCGCTACTAATTGGCCTCCATCAGCTCCATAGGCCTTAAATCCATTATATTCCTTGGGATTGTGTGAAGCTGTTAGCACCACTCCACTTTTACATCCTAGGTGTCGTATCGCAAAAGAGAGTTCAGGTGTTGGACGGAGCGCTTCAAAGAAGTATACCGTAATGCCATTAGCGGAAAAGACATCGGCAACAATCTTGGCCAGTGTATCCGAATTATTTCGACAATCATAGGCAATGGCTACTTTAATTTCTTCATTGGGATAGGTCTTATTTAGAAAATTGGAAAGTCCCTGAGTAGCTACTCCAAAGGTGTATTTGTTCACTCGGTTACTACCAATGCCCATGATTCCTCGAAGCCCGCCGGTACCGAATTCCAAATCTTTATAGAACGCATCACTGAGTTCTTCATGGGCGCCCTCGTCTAACCAACTTTGAATTTGAGCTTTGGTTTCGGGGTCATAATTTCCATCTAACCATTTTTGCACATTTTTTTGAGTGGTCGTATCCAATGATTCCATAATTTGTGTTCGCTAGTTGTCGAAAGTTTGTAATAAGTCTTATGAGTGTAAAATAACAAAAACCATAGTAAAACGACTTCGTATATTCCACCATGTTCATGGTTCAACATACTTTACTCTCAGAAGATATTGCCTTCGCTAAATTTTCTTGTGATATACAGCGCTGCAAAGGGGCGTGCTGTGTGGTTGGAGATGCCGGAGCCCCCATTGCTCGGTCCGAAGTTGGGCATCTCAAAAAAGCATATGAACTACTCAAAGATGAGTTAGTGGAAGAATCC
>CAKZLH010000129.1 GCA_937125285.1 uncultured Balneolaceae bacterium
AACTACTCTCTGGACTAATTTTAGAAAGTGGTTCTTTTGGAATAGAAGATCCTACTGAAGCCCAAACGCGGCAGAGTCTGGACGGTCATAGGGCCGATGAAATACAAGCCAATTTCAATGATTTTCTCGTTCGCTGGAATGCTATGCCCCTTTTTCAAAGTGTTCATTCCAAAGCCTTACCTTCAGAATATGCATCTATTCAAAAGTTTCAGGATCCTTTTTGGATGGCAAATAGCCTCCTTGGTTTTGGAACCGGCACCATGCCCTGCTTACATAATGAGTTGGCCAAACTAGAAGTTCCTACACAACTTTTGGTTGGTGGGGATGACTCGAAATTCACAGCTATAAATCAACGCATGCACCAACAAATACCAAATTCGTATCTTAACGTAATTCGCAAGTCAGGTCATCGGATACATATCGATGCACCTGAACAATGGCTTGAAACCATTAAACCTTTTATACAGCATTACTTATGAGTACTTGGTCTACCCAGAAAACCTACGAAGATATTACCTATAAAGTCCGAGATGGCGTTGCTCGAATTGCCTTTAACCGGCCCGAAGTTCGCAATGCATTTCGACCAAAAACGGTCTTTGAGCTTTATGATGCACTCTTAGATGCCAAAGAAGATAATTCTATTGGGGTGGTACTGATCTCCGGGGAAGGGCCTTCGCCTAAGGATGGAGGTTGGGCCTTTTGTTCGGGTGGAGACCAACGTGTACGCGCCAAAACAGGCTACAAAGCCGATGATGGGATACCACGATTGAATATACTAGAAGTTCAGAGGCTCATCCGTTTCATGCCGAAAGTGGTTATCGCTGTGGTGCCGGGATGGGCTGTGGGTGGTGGGCATAGCTTACATGTGACTTGTGATCTTACCCTAGCTAGTGAAGAGCATGCCATTTTTAAGCAAACCGATACCGATGTTGCAAGCTTTGATGGCGGTTTTGGCTCGGCCTATTTGGCTCGTCAGGTTGGCCAGAAAAGAGCGCGTGAGATTTTCTTTTTAGGGCGAAATTATTCGGCCAAAGAGGCTTTTGAAATGGGTATGGTGAATGCTGTCATCCCACATGCTGATCTTGAGGAAACCGCGTTTGAATGGGCACAAGAAATCATGCGCAAAAGCCCAACGGCTACGAAGATGGTCAAATTCGCATTCAACCTGATAGATGATGGAATGATTGGCCAACAGGTGTTCGCCGGTGAAGCCACTCGATTAGCCTATATGACCGACGAAGCCGAAGAAGGTAAGAATGCCTTCTTAGAAAAACGAGCGCCTAATTGGGATAAATTTAAGCGTTCGCCTTCTTAAGCGGGGTAGCACTGTTTAGCTGTTTACTAGTGATTTTATGGGCCTTACCCACCAAATACATCTTTCATCTTAGAGAAGAAACCCTTCTCTTCTTCGGTTTGGTTTGAAGTGGCAAAGTTTTCGTTACCACGAAGGCTTTCAATGGATGAACGTTCTTTATCGGTGAGGTTTTT
>CAKZLH010000130.1 GCA_937125285.1 uncultured Balneolaceae bacterium
AATTTTCAGCCTCTTTCCGAGCATTTAGGGCTTCCAAAATTACCCAATCTGGCCTTTGCCGCTTGGGATATTACCCCCGATAACGCCTACGAATCGGCGAAAAAAGCTAAGGTCTTAACGCCTGAAGATTTGGAGCTGGTCAAAGCTCCACTCCAAGAAATTTCTCCCATGCCTGGCGTTTTCATCTCCGATTACGTGCGCAGGCTCGAGCCAAGCTTCGTCAAAGAAGGGACTTCTCGGGTTGAATGGGTTGCTCAGCTTCGCGCCGACATCCGTGAACAAAAAAAGGCTCATGCTACCGATCGGGCCGTTATGGTTTGGTGCGGTTCTACCGAACGTTTTCTTCAACCCGAAGCTGTTCATCAAAGTTTAGAAGCATTCGAAGAAGGACTCAATCAAGACCATCCCGCCATATCGCCTTCCCAAATGTATGCCTATGCGGCTTTACTTGAAGGGGTGCCCATGGCGAATGGGGCACCCAATCTTACCCTGGAAATTCCAGCCTTAATTGAACTCGCCAAACGAGAAGGCCTACCCATAGCCGGCAAGGATTTCAAAACTGGGCAAACCTTCATGAAAACCCTCCTCGCACCCGGACTAAAAGCTAAACTCTTGGGGGCCCAAGGATGGTTTTCTACCAATATTTTGGGCAATAAAGACGGATTGGTACTTGATGAACCCGAAAATTTTCGAACCAAAGAACATAGTAAGCTAGAGAGTTTACACTCGATCCTCGAAACCGAGCGGTACCCTGAGCTCTATGGAGATCTCCATCACACCGTTCGCATCAACTACTACCCCCCACGTGGTGATTCGAAAGAGGGCTGGGATAACATCGACATCCTCGGTTGGATGGGCTACCCCATGCAAATCAAGGTGAACTTTTTATGTAAGGATTCCATTTTGGCAGCCCCCATCGTCCTCGACCTCGCCCTCCTCCTCGACTGGGCGCACGGGCAAGGCTGGTCCGGGATCCAAGAATGGATGTCCTTCTACTTCAAAGACCCACACAGCGAGGGTAAAGCCCTACATGACCTCATGCGCCAGCATCAAAATCTACTGAGCACACTCGGAGCTGAATAAAATGCCCCAACCGGACTCCATACCATCAGCCCAAAACGTACCACCGCAAACGCCCCGAACTCCAACACCCGCTCTGCGCACGGGCATCATCCTGGCGGCCGGTAACAATGAGCGATTCCAGCGTCATTATGGATCCGATTTTGTTAAGCAGCGACTGCAAATAGAAAAACAGCCGCTACTCATTCGCATCATGAATCAGCTAGAATCGCTTGGTTGCTCTCGCTTAGTCATTGTCGCTGGCAACCACGCACCTGCACTACAGGAACTCACTGCATCAAAGTACACCGGCAATGCCAGGCTAACGTGGGTAACCAACACTTCTATAGAGCGAGCAAATGGCTATTCCTTACATTTAGGTTTACAAGCATGGTCACAAGCGACAAACACCGATGAAAAACCGGACTCGAAAGCGACAAAAGTTGCGGAACCACCTCAAAACACCGAAACACCTCAAGACAAAGAATCCACCTCAGCTAAAGAACCAAACACCGAGTCCTATTGCCATCTGGTCATGTCGGATCATGTGTACGATGAGGCATTTACCAAAGGGGTTCAAGAGCATCTAAGCAACAACCTACAAGGGTCCACTCTTTTTGTAGACCCCAAAACCGAACAAATTTTTGATTTAGACGATGCTACCAAAGTTCAGCACGAGCATGGACGCCTGGTTAGCCTCGGAAAATCACTCATGAGCTACAACGCTATTGATACCGGATGGTTCATTCTCGACAAAAAATGCACTGAAATCGCAGAAGCATTGGCACAACACCAGCGGCAATTTGGGGTATCATCGGTGGTCGAGGCCTACCTGAAACACTACCCATTCCACTGTCAAAGCATTGACTCGGGCCGATGGCAGGACGTAGACAACCCCGCTATGTTCGAGGCCGCTCAAGAGCTTTTCAGTTAATTACGCAGACTAAAATCAAAGCGGTAGCCCAGTTCCACCATACCCACCGGGCGGGTCGAACTAAGCCCTTCTACATTACCTAAATTCTCCATATGATTTAGACCGAAATCTCCGCGCGCCCACCAGCCGTTTTCAACCCGAAACGTCCACTGAATTCCCGCTCGGAAGGTCTGCTGAACCACCCCGCTGAGCACAAAATCCGGAACCGGCTCCAAATCCTCAGGATCCTTGTCTTTTTGCGTCAAAGGGGAGCCGATAAATTCCTTATCAATCACTTGTTCACCCTGAAACAAGGCTCCTAAATAAGGGCTAATTCTAAGTCCAGAAACCTGCTCATCGAGCAACAAATCGGCTCCAATCTCGGCAAAAACATAGTCGTTGAACTGGGTGGCAATCCCCCGCCCAAGATACAAATATCGCCCCTGAGCCTGATCGGTGTTGTACGACTGTGCGCTGATCATCTCCGCATCTAAACGCAGATTCATCGGCCGCTCTGCCAGGGCTAGATTCGCATGAAAAAGCACATTATACGTACTTCGCTCATCGATGCCTCTTCGCTCGCGAAAAAAGATGACATCATCCAGAATAATTTCGGTGTGAAGCGTAAGTATGTTCGAGCTTTTTGTCCCAGAATTCGACACATCGCGACCAGAATTCGACCCATCGCGACCCGAATTCGACACATCGCTTCCAGACCCAGACCCACCACCTATCTGAGCCCACAGTGCAATACCGGTTAAATAGTTGATGAAATCATTCTGTGGAGCATTGTCGGCCTGAAAAAATCCGATGTATCCCGGAACCATGTACTTGGGCTGAGGTATGGCATCCCAACCCGAAAAAATTAGACTCTCGCGGTACGAGAACATCAAAAAGGGACGTGGTCGCCAGTCCAATCGCTTGGCAAAAAGAAACCGCTTCACCGAAAGGGGGTCTTCCCGCGTGTCCCCATTGAACACATCGTCCGATTTCAGATTATCCAGATAGCCCATGACGCTAGAAAGCTGAATGTGCTTACTCCCTAGATTTAACTTCAGCTGATCATAAGCCACCGAATGATCCGATAACATCGCACCCGATCGACCATAAACCCCCCAATGATTGAGCACTCGCCCGGTATAGATCTCTAAAAATTCGTTGCTATAGCCCAGGTAACTCTCCTCATTGCGAACCCAAAATCGATTGACCGCATCCAAACCATCGATGTTGCGATCTTCATAATATTCGAACCGAGGATTGGCCTGAACCACCCACCCATCATACCGCATGCCGGCGGCCACTTCAATCATAGGCCAGAGATAGGGAATATCGTCCGACGGGCGATACATTTGATCTCGCTCCGAATTATTCATCTGCAAGTAGCTGCTTGCCCGTAAATCCAATACAGGGCGAGTACCATCATCATTGTCCACTTTTCGAACTCGCTTAGCTAAATTTTCTGCCCATCTTTGCTCGAGGCCGTTTAGTTTGGATGACTCGGTTTGAAGCAGATTCTCAACCGCTTCATGTACCTCATCATAGCGGTAGGGCATATCGGTCGGATGCAATTCGAGCAGATGACCTCTGTTCTGAAGCTGCGAAATCCATTCGTAGCTCTGCCAATCGTAAAGGGATAGTACTCTGGTATCTTGAGCCTGAAGCTTCGAACTCATCATACCTTGGAGAACACATATAGCGAGTACACTTACAATAAGTAGATAGAAAGAGCGACTGAACACTCGCCATTTTACGAAGGAAGCCGGCATCATGATTACATTTTTTATTTCATACTAGGACCAAAACCACATTCTTGAGCGAGTAATATAATGTATGCCATTCACTTATGCTTATTCTTTCAACACTACTTAAAAATGGCTATAAAGGAACGATAGCGCCGTTTTAT
>CAKZLH010000131.1 GCA_937125285.1 uncultured Balneolaceae bacterium
GAACCAAGCACATAATCTCCTAACATATTCAATTCAAAACTACCCGTCTGAAAGCCAACACCTGCATAGGCCGATAGAAATGGTATTGTTTTGCCAACCATAAGGTTAGCCACCATGGCCTCAGTTGTTGATTCAACCCGTTGATCTGTTGCGCCTTCATTGAAACTCAAATTAGCGTTCATATTGAACTGCGTGAAGGCAGCCATAACGGTTAAATCAACAGGGAGTAGTTTACCACCTGGTAGCCATTGATTCAGATCGTGTTTAATACCAACGCCCGTAAGAGCAACCGAGCCATAGTCCAATAAATCAACTTCTGGCACATAACGTACCGTAACATCTGTACCCAAAAATAACCCTAAATTAGCTTGCACCATAGGGGTTGGGATATAAGGAAAATTAGTACCTTGGGGTAGGGTTATAGTAGAATTATCCGGAAGAGTAAGGGTTTGCCCAGAGGCATTGGGTCCTGCTATGGTACTCGATGATCCTTGGCTTACTTGAATACCTTGTAAACCAATCGTTGAGGCATCAAATGTTTTTTGTAGAGCGGGCACCGTTGCTACTGATCCACGTATTTGAAGGCTAAACCCCAATGATTTAGTGGGCTTGGCTTTTGTAGTCCAACCAGAATTAAGTCCTGATATGATACCATTTGGTAATGGGCTTAGATAAGCTTGAGTTAACGCGTCAACGTTATCACCACCCGCATCTAAGAATTGTTCTATTTCCTTTAGCTGGGCACTAGAATCTTGTAAGGGGGAGATAACTCCTAAAAGGACAAACAAACCGACGATGTATTTTTTCATATCAATAATTAATTATGAATTGAACGTAATTAAAATTTCTAATAAGCATGATTTAACTTACAAATCAGATAAAATATAGCGAAACTCTAAGTAGAATCTAAACCATTGATAGTAATCTCATCGGTCGTTCAATGATTCAATAATATTCATGTAGGATAAATAGCGAAAAGGTTCGATCAATCCAGTATCGACAAGCTCGATAACCCCACAAGAAGGCTCATGAATATGAGTACATGTACTAAACTTACAATGAGTACGCCCCTCAATCATTTCAGGAAAATAAAGCGAAAGCTCCCAGTCTTCAATATTATATAAACCAAACTCTCGAATACCCGGTGTGTCGGCTAGATAACCTCCAAAGGGTAAGGGTAATAGCTTAGCAAAGGTAGTGGTGTGTTTACCTTTTTTGGAATAACCTGAAATCTCACTTGTTTTTTCTTCAAGTGAGGGATCTATGTGGTTAAGTAAACTAGTTTTACCAACACCTGATGGGCCTATAAAAACACTTACCTTATTGGTTATCAAGTTGACCAAAGGTTCTAATGTTTCAGGTTTTAGTATGCTGGTATGAAAAACCTTATAACCCAATTGTTTATAATGATTGCTATGGTAGATAATTTCATCTGTAGTTATGTCTTCCGACAGGTCCCATTTATTTAGAATTATAATGGGTTCTATTTCATATGCTTCACAACTCACCAAAAAACGATCGATAAAACCTGTTTTATACTGGGGTTGAGTAATAGAAACCACTACCAACGCATAATCGATATTAGAGATAAGAATTTGATGACCTCGACGCCCATGGGTAGCTTTCCTTGGGAGAAAATTTTTTCGATCTAAAATCTCAATTATCTGAGCGGTACCATCTTCGTTACGTTCAAATAGAACTTCATCTCCAACAGCAATTGGGTTGGTTATCTCTTTAGAATCTTGTCTGAATTTACCCCTTAGCCTAGCGGAGTACTGATTCAGGTTGGAATCCATGATTTCGTACCAAGCTCCTGTCGATCGAATGACACGGGCAGAAAGTGCTTCTAAAGAGTTATTGGAAGACATTACTTTGTGGGCTTTGTATCACGAAAAAAGAATTTTTCTGGATCTTGAACGCTTGTTTTTTCTAGTAGTTTGGGCAATACCTCATCCATACGTTCAACATACGAAATTACCAAATCACCGATTACATCTGATTCAATATCATCTACGTCTTTTTCATTCTTTTTGGGTAATACTACCTCTTGAATACCCGCCCGCTTAGCAGCTAGAACTTTTTCCTTGATACCTCCCACAGGTAAGACCAATCCTCTTAAAGTGATTTCACCGGTTAAAGCAATACTTCCTTTAACTTTTTTCTGGGTGAAAATTGAAGCTAAGGCACTCATAATTGAAACTCCAGCGGAAGGCCCATCTTTGGGAGTTGCTCCGGCGGGTACATGTAAATGAATATCCCAGTGAGTAAATACCTGCTCAGGAATAGAAAGTTCTTTACTGTGAGCTTTGAGATAGGAGAGGGCTAACTGAGCCGACTCTTTCATGACGTCTCCGAGCTGCCCGGTTATATTTAGCTTACCACTACCTGGACTAACGCTAGCCTCTATGAACAGAATGTCACCTCCGAAGGGGGTCCATGCAAGCCCTGTAGCGACACCAGGAACTTGGGTTCGTTCGGCTAAATCTTTTAGAAATTTGGGTTTTCCTAAATATTCCTCTACATCATCAGTGCCAATAGTGGCCTTTTCTATATCTCCATAAGCTACTTTTGCAGCTACACCACGACAGATAGAACCTATTTCTCTATCTAGATTTCGCACTCCTGATTCACGAGTATATTGGTCTATTATCTTGGTAATGCTATTGTGTTCGATACTGACTTGTTCATCCTTTAATCCATTTTCATGAATTTGTTTGGGCAACAGATAGGTTTTTGCAATCTCAGACTTTTCTTCTTGAGTATATCCACTAATGTTAATGATTTCCATTCGGTCTCTTAATGGTGCTGGAATGGTATCAAGGCTGTTAGCTGTGGCAATGAAGAGCACACGAGACAAGTCATACTCTAACTCGAGATAATTGTCACTGAAGGTGTCATTTTGCTCAGGGTCTAAGACTTCTAGTAGAGCAGAGGTTGGATCTCCACGATAATCAGCACCTACTTTATCAATCTCGTCCAACATAATAACGGGATTTCCTTTACCCGCTTTTTTCATTGCCCTTAGTATTCTACCAGGTAGTGCACCGATATATGTTCTACGATGTCCACGAATTTCCGCTTCATCCCGAATACCACCCAAGCTAAAGCGTTCAAATTCTCTATTCAATGCTTTTGCAATAGATTTTCCTAGAGAGGTTTTACCCACCCCAGGAGGGCCGTAAAAACAAAGAATGGGCGCTTTCATATCGTCTTTCAGTTTCAAGACAGCCAAATATTCAAGAATTCTTTTCTTTACTTTTTGTAAACCATAGTGATCCTCATCTAAGACATTTTTTGCATGAGCTAAATCTAATTTGTCTTCAGAGAAGTCATTCCAAGGCAAATCCAGAATCCATTCAACATAGGAGTGAATAATCCCATAATTTGGAGATGCACTAGGGGTCATTTCTAGGCGTTGAAGTTCTTTTTCTGCAACTTCATGCGCATAATCGGGGAGTTCTTTGGTGCTTAATTTATCCCGCAACACTTGAATGTCCTGTTGTTCAGCATCTTCACCCAATTCCTCCTGAATGGCTTTCATTTGTTGCCGTAGGAAAAACTCTCGTTGTTGATCATCAATATCCGATTTAACCTTGGATCTGATGCGCTCGCTAACGTCAAGAACTTGTAGTTCCTGTTCAAGTAAACCCATTACATCACTTAAATTTTCAGAAAACTTTTGGGTCTCCAAGAGACGTTGTTTTTCAGTTAAATCCACATTGAGATTTGAGGCGATGAAATTGAGTAGGAAAACAGGGCTATTAATGTTATTTACGGCAACAGCGGCTTCAGATGGAATATTTGGAGACTTATTAATTATGTTAGCAGCCGTTTCCTTTATGTTTCGAACCGATGCATCAAGTTCAACACCTTCAATATCCATCTCTTTTGGATAGGATATCGTTTTTGCTTTGAAATAGGGCTGTTCTTGAGTGAACTCCTCAATCTGAAAAAGGGATTTGCCCTGTATTACTATACTTCTGCTACCATCGGGCATTTTGATTAATTTTAAAATCTGAGCAACCGTACCTACCTTGTATAAATCCTCATAATCGGGCTCTTCAACATTCATATCCTTTTGAGTCACAACACCGATAATTTTATCGTTCTCATAGGCTTCTTTCACTAATCGAAGGGAACGATCTCTTCCAACCGTAATCGGGACGACTACTCCTGGAAACAGTACGGTATTTTTTAGAGGAAGAATGGGGAGTTGCTCCGGAACCTCGGATTCTGTCAAAGCACGTTCCTCTTCTTCGGACATTAGAGGGATGGCTTGTTCAAAGTCTTCTAAATGATCTTCAGGTGAATCGAAAAAATTATTCAAATCAATAAACTCTTAAGTGATGGTTATGTAGCATAATCAATGCAATAAATGCGCCAAAGTTAGCCTTAGTTACAAAAGGTCATAATTAATATGAAGTGTCAGGATGAATGGGTGATTGATTGGCGAAATGTCAGTATTCGGTTTCTATGAATAACCAAACTTACTATCTAATGATACGAATACCGCTAAAGCTATAACGTTGAGGTAGTAAATCTCCAGAGCCATGAGAGGGGCTTATTTGGCCTACAAATCCAAGTTGAAACTTATTCAGCTGAACACCAAAACCCAATTGAAATTCATCCGCCCATACGGTTGAACTACTATAACCACTTGAAATCATGACACCCCGTAAGGGTTCAATCGCTAATTGTCCTTCATAGGTCCAAGAGGGTAGGCTTCCAATGGTGTCAAAGAATGAATATTCAATTCCTGCTTGTAAACGCCATTTGTTCCAAATAAGCATCATTCCAAAGTCTGCTTTGGTGGGTAATAATACATCCATTGATTGGTTAGATAGCTCATTTGTGCCTATTTGATCTAGAACATCCAATTTATCTAAATAGCTTAAAAACTCTAGTGCTTTGCCACTATAGACAGGAAGTTGTTCGGTAGCAATAAAAGGTATTAAATCACTACCTATGAAGTCACTTTCCGTAGTTGGAATCACCGCTTCTGAGGCATCTGTGTAATGGATATACCCTATGTCTCTAATGGATAAGGCTAGGGCGAATACTTTTTTCAGTGGTGTGCTAAGATCGGTTTCTAAACTAGTTTCATTTCCCAAGTTTAATAAATAGCTAATACCAAAATCGATGCCGTAACCCAGTCCTTGTTTAAAATCATTAATATCTAGAGGTAACAAAGGATTGTCACTAATACGTATCTGATCAAGACTTTGCCCCGCCATTAAGCTGTACAGGGCATTCTGAGATGTCCCTGAAAGTGTCATGTTTGTCGCTGTATTGACCTGATGAGTATTCTTTTCTAGTATTCGGGTTGTAGAACTAAGCTGAAGATCTCCAGCTAATATAATTCTTGGACTAAAACCTATGCTGAAGACGTCGGAACGAGGAGTGTAATCCGTTAAAACATCCCATTTTTCAGAGTAAGTGAAACCTAGGTTTAAAAAATGAGCCCCTTTATGACTTAGATTCTGGTTCTGAATGAATTCATTGCCATCTGGTACCCAAGTCGATTCAAACCAAGAGCGTCCAAAACTAAACTGTTGGAGGCTCCTATAATCAGCAAACAACCCAAAAGATAGTTGATCATTTTGAACCTGTATGTTTAACAAGTCATATTTAATTCGTTTTTGAAAGGAAGATTCGCCTGAATTACTTTGGAATAATCTGTTGACCCAGTTGGTACTTTCATTTGTTACAACCTTAGGGTTACTTTGGTCATTTGAGAAGTCTTTAAGCCAGTTTCCGAAGGTAGGATAAGATTGATTATTCGGATAGATTCCTGGACTTTCTAAATGAAATCCCCCTATAGTTACTTGCCAGCCTAGCTTAGAATAGTAAAAGAGCTGGCTTGGTTGAAGAGAAAAGGCTTGAATGCTTAAGCCTTCCATTGAAGTGCTGTTAACCAACACGCTTTGTGGAGGTAATTTTATCGACCTTTGGTCAAAGTTAGCTTCTTGAGCAAAGGTGGATTCTTGGTCAGAGGTCGCTTCTTGAGCAAAGCTCACTTCATAAGCAAAGAACACAAACAAGAACCCAAAATTCAATGCCACGAAGAGTGGGAGTACTCGAATAGAGTCTTTTATCGACAGAAAAGTAGTATGAAATTCTCGCAGCATAATTCGGTAATAAGGCTTCGCTTTCAACCCGAAAAATCAATCTATAATAGAAAGGGGAGCGGCTTGCAGCATAAGCTTTTTTTGACCTCGATCTTTAAAAAATACAACAACTTTTGTCTGACTTCCACTACCGGTTCGGCTCATGATTTTACCTATACCAAATTTTTGATGAACTACTTGAGCTCCCACAACAAAGGGATCATTTCCTTCGTGTAAATCATAATCGATTTTGCCGAGTGAAGAATAGCTTTTATAGGAGGGACCCGCACTTGGAATATCGTATTCTATGGTTCCTGAAGATGATGATTTGGTAGAAGAACGAGTAGGTCGTGTGTGGTCATTAGAAGTATTGGTAGACAAAAATCGATCGCTTCGTTGCCTGATGGTGGCTCCCGTCTCGGTTCTTACCACAGAGGCATCCACTTCATCAATAAATCGCGACCTCATCTGTCGTTGTTCTTCACCATATTTGAAGCGACTACTACAATGGCTAAAATACAAGCGTTCTTGGGCTCGTGTAATAGCCACATAAAAGAGTCGACGTTCTTCCTCAATATCCACATCAAAGCCTTCTTTTGCTCCTACCGGAAATAGGTTTTCCTCTAATCCGACCACAAAAACAACCGGGAATTCGAGTCCCTTGGATCCATGCACAGTCATCAGGGTTACGGCGGGTTTATTTTCATCGAATTTATCAGAATCGGTTATAAGGCTGATTTCTTGAAGAAATGCACTTAATGATGGGTTTTTCTGTTGTTTTTCGTAATAGCTAATGGCATTTATGAATTCCAGGATATTTTCTCTTCGCATGAGGGATTCATGGCTTTGCTCATCCAGAAGCATTTTCATATAGCCTGATTTATCCAGCAATTCGCGTGTTAATTGGTGCAGTGATGCTTGGGCCTGTAGGGACTCGCGAAAGCCATTCATCATATCGACAAATTCGCGGATACGTTGCTTTGCAGGCCGATAAATGGTGGTTTCTTCAACCTGCTCCAAGAGATCCCAGACTTTTATACCATCTTGCCGGGCGCTAGTGCGGATATCATTGATGGACTTTTGACCAATGCCCCGTGAAGGTTCATTGATAATCCTAATTAAATTGGTCTCATCATAGGGATTGACCAAGAGTTTGAGGTAGGCCAACACATCCTTAATCTCTTTACGTTGATAGAAGGAGAGACCTCCAATGAGTTGATAATCAATTTTATGTCTGCGAAAAGCCTCTTCCAACACCCGAGATTGATAGTTGGTTCTGTAGAGCACCGCAAAATCATTGAAATTAATTCCGTCTTGTCCTTTTATTTTTTGAATGTATTGAGCAACTCTGTTCGCTTCATCCCGCTCGTCATAATTTTCGAGGAGGGTAATGGGTTCTCCATAATCTTTTTCTGTCCAAAGGGTTTTTTCTAGCTGCTTTTCATTCTTTTTGATGATGGAATCGGCACACTTGA
This sequence comes from uncultured Balneolaceae bacterium, assembly GCA_937125285.1. GTDB lineage: Bacteria > Bacteroidota > Rhodothermia > Balneolales > Balneolaceae > UBA1275. The sequence goes on from CAKZLH010000131.1 coordinate 7,583, forward strand.
GAATGGACTTTGTGGAACGATAATTCTGCTCCAGGGGCACCTGATGAGCATCTGAGTAATCATTTTGGAAATTCAAAATGTTACTGATGTCAGCCCCTCGAAAGGAATAAATACTTTGGGCATCATCTCCCACCACACATAAGTTCCGGTGTTTCTGAGACAGGAGTTGAGTTACCTTATATTGTGCGTGATTGGTATCTTGATACTCATCAATGAGTACATAGCGAAAGCGATCCTGGTACTTCTCTAAGATATCGGGATCTTCTTCAAAGAGTTGAATGGGAAGTACCAAAAGATCGTCAAAATCCATGGCATTACTTTCTTTAAGTCGTTGCTTGTAGATTTTATAGACTTTTGCGGTTATATCATCTAGGGTGGAACCAATAAACTTCTTTGAGAAAAGTTCGGGTGTTACCAATTGATTTTTGGCATCACTTATTTTGTATTGAATGGTTCTCGGTTTGATTTGTTTGGGATCGTAGTTCAGTTCTTGTAGAATCTGTTTGATCAGTGTTTCCGCATCCGATGTATCGTAGATGGTGAAGTCTTTGCCAAAACCGAGAGCTTGTGCTTCAACCCGAAGAATTCTTGAAAAAACGGAGTGAAAGGTACCCATCCATAGTTGATGAGCCGAATCTCCTATGAGTTTTACGATTCGCTCCTTCATTTCGCGAGCAGCCTTATTGGTAAAAGTTAAGGCGAGAATTTCTTGTGGTGCCGCTTTGAATTGCTGAAGTAAATAGGCGATTCGAAAGGTAAGTACCCTCGTTTTACCTGAGCCAGCACCTGCCACAATTAATAGGGGGCCATCGGTATGAGTTACAGCTTCTTTTTGTTGAGGATTCAACCCGTCTAAAAAAGATGGTTTAGGTGCAGAATCAGAGGAAAGGGTAAAACTCTTCATCCTCTAGCGGTCTAATTGCTGAAGTTGCTCCTCTAAGCTAGATAGCTTTTGCAAAGTATCGGATTCTTTGTTTCGTTCGTTCTGAACAACAGCTTCAGGAGCGTTTTCAACAAATTTTTGATTCTTCAATTTGGCTTGAATACCTCTCAGAAACCCATTCAAACGTCCAATTTCCTGTTGTAACTTTTCCTTTTCTTTGTCTAAATCAATTAAGCCTTCAAGGGATACGTAAAGTTCGGAGGTATTGATGAGCACGCTTGTAGATTGGCTAGGGGGACTGGCACTACTAGATACTTCTCCAATTTTTACAGCTTCTACTTTTTGAATGACCCAAAGATTGGATTCAAGTGCTTTAGAAAGTTTTTCGGTTTCTGCTTTAATGCTGATGTTTAGTTCTTTTTTGGGAGAAATATTCATTTCAGCACGAACATTTCGAATGGCTGAGATAAACTGCTGTAAAGTTTCGAATAGGGAGGTATTCAGTGCTGTTTGAGGTATTTCAGTGGGAGTTGGCCACGAGCTAATACAAAGGGCCTCTTCAGAAGTTCTAGGCTGAATGTACTGCCAAATTTCCTCACTTATAAATGGCATGAAAGGATGCAACAGCTTCATCATTTCTTCGAAAAATCCGAGGGCGAGACTTACTCGTTCAACCGGAGGATATTCCCCATAATTCGCTTTGTTCAATTCTATGTACCAATCGCAGAAATCATCCCAAATCAAAGCATAAACCTTTTTCAGTGCGTCATTAATTCGGTACTGTTTGAAATCTTTTTCAACTCCTAAAATGGTTTCATTGAGTCGATTCATAAACCACAGATCAACCACATTCGTTGGGTCTATGTTAAGATGCGGGGTATATTCTTGATTGGGATCCATTTGAAGGGTCAAAAAACGAAAGGCATTCCAAATTTTGTTGGAGAATTTTCGTCCCTGTCCACAAAGCTTGTCATCAAAAGGTAGGTCATTGCCTGCAGGTGTGGCAAAAAGCATACCCATACGAACACCATCGGCACCGTATTGATCAATAAGATCTAGGGGATCGGGTGAGTTCCCCAGACTTTTACTCATCTTTCTTCCCAATTTATCTCGAACAATACCTGTGTAGTATACATTTTGGAAAGGCGGTGCACCGCGATATTCATAACCAGCAATAATCATTCGGGCTACCCAAAAGAACATAATCTCAGGAGCGGTTACCAAATCTTGAGTTGGATAGTAGTAGTCGACTTCTTCTTTGTTATAGAAGCCTTCAAATACCGATATAGGCCATAACCATGAAGAAAACCAGGTATCCAATACATCTTCGTCTTGGTGTAAGTCCTGAGCCGTTAGTCCGCTATTACCAGATTTTTCGATGGCTTTGTCTAAGGCTTCTTCGGCACTCTTGGCAACCACATAATCATCAGCCCCATCCCCATAAAAATATGCAGGGATTTGATGCCCCCACCAAAGCTGTCTGGATATACACCAATCTTTGATATTCTCCATCCAGTGACGGTAGGTATTCTTGAATTTTTCGGGATGAAAGCGAATGGTATCATCCATAACATGATCAAGCGCTGGCTTGGATAGGTCTTTCATTTTAACCCACCATTGGAGCGATAATCTAGGCTCAATTACCACATCGGTTCGTTCGGAGAAACCAACCTTGTTTATATAATCTTCCACTTTTACTAAGACATCTAGAGCTTCCAAATCCTTGGCAATCTGCTTGCGAACTTCGAATCGATCCATACCCTCGTACACACCGCCATGCTCGTTTAGAAGGCCATTTGGTTGAAAGATATCGATGATCTCTAAATCGTACTTTTTTCCTAACTCGTAATCATTTATGTCATGAGCAGGGGTGACTTTTAAACAACCGGTTCCAAATTCAGGATCAACATAATCATCTGCAATCACAGGGACTATACGATTAACGATAGGAACTCTAACATTTCGATTGTGAAATGATGCAAAACGTTTGTCATCAGGATGAACACAAACAGCTGTATCACCCAGTAGGGTTTCGGGTCGTGTGGTAGCAATGGTAAAGAATTCTCCGGTAGGGCGTTCTTGCTCATCTACTAAGTCATATCGAATGTAATAGAGCTTGGATTGAACCTCTTTGTAAATGACTTCTTCATCGCTTAAAGCGGTAAGGGCAGAGGGGTCCCAATGGATCATCCTAACATCCCTATAGATTTTACCTTTTTCATACAAATCGATGAATACATCGATTACGCTCTCCGAGTAGCGTTGGTCCATTGTGAAATGGGTTCTCTGCCAATCGCAACTTGCACCTAATTTTTTTAATTGCTCGAGAATAATGCCGCCGTGTGTACGAGTCCAGTCCCAAGCGTGCTCTAAAAATTCATCACGGTTTAAATCACTCTTTTTTATGCCTTGCTCTCGAAGTTTTCGTACCACTTTAGCTTCTGTTGCAATGGACGCATGATCAGTGCCGGGGACCCAACATGCGTTATAACC
>CAKZLH010000132.1 GCA_937125285.1 uncultured Balneolaceae bacterium
GGGTTATGATAAAACGGAAGAAGAAGGAATTCTAGCCACTAAGGCCTTAATTGAAAAACTTTATCAAATTTAAAATGCACACACATAGGATTAAAAATAGTATCTCAACATTATTGTTGTGTTTGTGTGCTCATCTTTCCTATGGTCAAAACTATAATTATGGGGTTTCAATAACCGATTTTGGGGCAAAAGGCGATTCGGTCACCATAAATACAAATGAGATACAAGCTGCCATTGATCATGTGTTATCCAAAGGTGGTGGTACCGTATTAATTCCATCAGGAACATTCCTTACAGGGACTCTCATATTAGGTTCTAATGTACATGTATATTTTTCACCTGGAGCAATCATACGTGGGTCAAGTGAACTAGGTGATTATGCACGTTATCAAAATGGAAATCAAATGGGAATATTTTTTGCCCAAGATCAGTCTAATATCACAATTTCAGGCGAAGGGATAATTGATGGTAATGGTAGATCCTTTATCTATCCTAATCGCGTAAAAGACTTGCCATTAGACCTTAAATCCTTCACTCGACAGAAAAGTGCTTATTTAGATACCACGAAGGGTATTCAGGATGGCCCTGTAGTACCTTTTGAACACAAAAGACCTTATCAAACATTATTGTTTAGTGGGGTGAAAAATTTAAACATCACCAATATCACAATCATTGATGCACCCTTTTGGGCTGTACACGTAGCGGATAGTGATTATATACAAGTGAGTGGAGTAAGAATCAGAAATAGTTTGTTAATGCCAAATTCTGATGGTTTAAACTTTACTTCTTCAAGTAACATCATAATTTCTGACTGTGATATAATTGCAGGTGATGATGCCCTGGCTTTTTCTGGTTATAGTTCTCATTATGAATTACCAGGTTATCGCCAACTTGCAAAAAATTCCGAAAATGTAACGGTTACAAATTGTTTATTGAAGAGTCGTTCTTCTGCAATTAGGGTAGGGGGGCTTGACCAAAATTCATTGAAGAATTACTCCTTTAGTAATATTACTATTTATGATTCTAATAGAGGTATCGGACTATTTGTTCATCAAGATGGGAATATTGAAAATATTCAATTTAACGACATCCAAATTGAGACAAGACTTCATACGGGTGATTGGTGGGGTAATGGCGAGCCTATACATATTTCTGTAATCAAAGGGGCACCTTTAAAAGGCCAATTAGGTAGTTTGAAAAATGTATCTTTTTCAAATATTTATGCAACATCCGAGGCAGGCATACTAGTCTATTCTGACAAGGAGAATCAAATAGAACAATTACGGTTTACAAATGTACATCTAACTATAGTCAATGGTCAATTACAAGACGAATATGGGGGGAATTTTGACTTAAGACCAGCATTTGAACTACAAAAAAATATTTTTGAGCATGATGTACCAGGTATTTATCTCAAAAATGTAAATAAAATTGAATTAGATCGGCTCTCCATCAGATGGGGAGAACAGATGCATACCAATTTTAAATACGGTTTAATGGCAGAAAACGTAAAAGGCATTCGTTCACACCATCTATCGATAAATGCTCCTAGGTCCAATGAGCTTGCCTACGTACTCAATAATTCTGATCCCATCATTAATGAAGACTAAAATGGATTTCAAAACTTATATACTTTTAGCAACTACCCTACTTTTCGTTACAAGTCAATGCCAAAAAAAACCTTTAAAAGATGAGCATAGACTTATTGATAACACCCCCACTACCGAAACAAAAGAACTCTACAACCAACTTTTTGAATGGTCTGGTAGTTA
>CAKZLH010000133.1 GCA_937125285.1 uncultured Balneolaceae bacterium
CGGGCGTCCAGATTTCGGTGCATCCAGTCCGCAGATCCGATGGTGTAAAGCTCTTGGCCGGAGTGATAGAAATAATATATTCTAGAATGCTCTAGAAAACGACCTATTACAGAATGAACCCGAATGTTTTCACTTAAGTCTGGTATGCCCGGTTTCAATCGGCAAACCCCACGAACAATTAGGTCTATTTGAACCCCGGCTTGTGACGCTCTATATAGGTGTTGTATAATTTGCGGATCTTCCAGGCTATTCATTTTGGCGATGATTTGCGCTTTTTCTCCCCTTTCGGCGGCATCGATTTCATGATCAATCAGGCTTAACATGCCCTTTCTCATGTAATTTGGGGCAACCATAAGCTTTTCAAACTGCTGCTCAGGTGCAAATCCCGTTAATAAATTAAACACATTGGTTACATCTTTGGCCATGATCTCATCACATGTGAACAAACCCAAATCCTCATAGAGCTGGGCTGTATCCGGGTGATAATTTCCGGTCCCAATATGGCAATAGGTTCGGAGCCCCCCCTCTTCCTCTCGCACCACCATGGTCAACTTGGTATGTATTTTTAGCCCGGGAATACCATATGCCACATGAACGCCAACGTTTTCAAGTTGCTGAGCCCACAATATATTACGTTCTTCATCGAAGCGGGCTTTGATTTCAACCAGTACCGCAACCTGCTTACCCTCTTCAGCTGCATGCATCAACGAATGCATGAGGGGGGAATCTTTAGAGGTTCGATACAGAGTTTGTTTTATAGCTAATACTTTGGGGTCTTTGGCCGCCTCTTCAATAAATCGTTGCGTACTGAGTTCAAAACTGTGATACGGGTGATGAACCATAAAATCACCTTTTCGGATTACAGAAAAAATATTAGGCATCTGCTCCTCGGGGGGGTGATGGAATACAGGGTGTAGTACCGGATTCCATGGCTGATCTTTCAAGCGTGCAAATCCGTCTATGGTTGCGATTTGAAAAACATCTACCAAGCCGATTGTGCCTTCCATTTCATATACGTCTTGCTCTTTAATCTCTAGATGTTTTATCAAAAACTTCTTTATTGCGGGCGGTGTATGTACATCCAATTCCAAACGAACAATTTCTGCAAATTTTCGCTCTCGCAATTCATCTTCTATCACCTCTAATAAATCATCTGCCTCTTCTTCATTTCTCTCTAGTGAGGCGTTTCTAGTGACCCT
>CAKZLH010000134.1 GCA_937125285.1 uncultured Balneolaceae bacterium
CAAGGGCAGGGAATTGCGGATCAACGCCGCGAAATTGCTCGAGGCTTGGAAGATTCTGTAAAGGTGTTAAATAATGTTGATATAAACTCACAAGAAGCCTCGGCTTTAATTGTAGTTACCCAACATTACGATACCCTACAATCGATTGGTTCAGATGCTAACAGTAACTTGATACTATTGCCAAATTCTCCTCAGGCCGGATCCGATATGCTCAATAACATGGTCGCATCCTTTACGGCCAGTAACGTGATAGGTGAGGAAATGAAAAAAGCGAAGAAAAAAGAGGCTTCAAACCCGGATGAAAACTGAGATAAATGTCCACACTACTTGCCAATAGTGCTCGAATCAGCTTAGCTGTTATCGCTTGCCTAGTGATTGGAGCAGGCTCAGGATTTTTAACGGTCGATTCTATAAGTACGTGGTATGTCGATATCAATAAACCGAGTTTCAACCCGCCTAATTGGGTATTTGGACCTGTTTGGACCACTCTTTATACGCTTATGGGGGTATCGGCAGGCATTATCTGGAATCAGGACTTTAGCAACCCCCAGGTAAAAAAAGCTCTAGGGGTGTTTAGTGTTCATATGGTGTTGAACGGCCTTTGGTCTATTCTTTTTTTCGGGTTGAAAAACCCTGAACTCGCCTTTGTAGAAATCCTCATCCTTCTAGCTAGCATGGTGTATTATACTCGCCTATTTTACCAAATCAGGCCCTTTGCAGCTTGGATGCAAATACCCTATTTAATGTGGGTGAGTTTTGCGAGTGTACTCAATGGAAGTATTGCTTGGTTGAATTAAGGCGAGAATCATGCCATTGGTACTGGGATTGGGTCTATAAATTCCGGCAAACTTTTTCTGAGAATATCCGATTGGTATCGCCCCATATTGGCATGTTACGTGTGGATGTCTGCATATGGAATGACTGTACTCACGTTAAGGTTTAATGAGATAACACTTTTACAACTTTCATGTACCATTTTTTGTGATGAAAAATTTCTTATCGCTATTTGTTTATGGTTTTATCACATATATAATATCATTAGCTCTAGTTGGTAATAATTCCATGGCTCAAACAATAGAAACTCAAAAATTTACTGTAATTAAAGAATTTGATAAGGGAGAGATTAGATACTATCCACCGGTCATGAAAATTCAATCCAATAATAATTTCGGCAGCCTGTTTAATTACATATCTGGTAATAATTCAGACGGTGAAAAAATTAGCATGACCTCTCCCGTCTATATGGGTGATAATGATGGAAACAATACTATGGAATTTGTTTTACCCAAAGATTATCACCCAAATAATACACCGGCAGCTGTGTCTGATGCAGTAAAGGTTTTTGAAAGCGAACCCGGCTATTTTCTAACTCTCGAATTTGGTGGTTATGCCTCTAGTAGAAATGTGACATATTATAGTTCCGAACTAAATAAAATCGCCCAGAAGTATAATATTACAACCATCGGAAAGCCAATTCTATTAGTATATGATTCTCCTTATAAGGTTATTGGCCGAAAAAACGAGATGATAATTCAAATTGATGAAGAGTCCATTTGAGTGTATTATGTATTATACAATACACTAACCAATAGCCATTATTCGTACTAATGCGAGCACTTATTCGCGTTTTAAGCCCTGCTAAATCTTTGCTTTTACTCACATTGATTTCCTCAATGTTAACAGGAGTATTCTCTACTCTAATTATTAAGGAAATCCAACAGTCATTAATTGGCGACCAATCGTTTAATCTGGTTGATTTTAGTTGGTATTTTTTTTCCATGATAGCGGCCTACTTGATAGCCGCAGTCTTATCTTCGGTTAGCATAGCTAAAATTAACAGGGATATCATTCATGATATGCGACTAACGCTTTCCGAACGAATATTGGCTGCGCCATTTGAACGGGTTGAAGGATTACGTTCTAATATACTGCCCATTCTTACCGATGATTTGAATCATATTGCAAATCTCATAAATCGACTACCTAGTGTAGTAACAGGATTGGCTACTGTGGTGGGGATATTGGTCTATCTCTTTTGGCTTTCACCGCTCATGGCTTCATTAACCCTACTCGCTTTTACCTGCGTTTTTTTACTAAATAAAATCAATCTTAGTTTTATTGGGCGATATTCAAGAGCCAACCGAGAGCAGTCTAATGTAATTTATAAACTTATTGAAGGCCTTGTTTATGGGATGGCAAACCTGGTGATGCATCGAGAGTTTAGAAGACGTTATGTTGATACTACCCTTAGAAAAGAGTCTAACATACAAATGGATTCTTACTTTCGAGAAACCGCATTAAATTCATTTAACAATCGCCTAAATGACGTCATTTTAATGTCTTTTTTGGGCGGGATGATTATCATTGTGTATCTCTATAGCATCGTATCCATTTCTTTCTTTGCTACCTATTTAACGCTTATCTTATTCATGTTAGGGCCACTCTCAACCGTTTCAGGTTTTTTAGGAACCATAAAAAGAATTGAAGCCTCCGTAATTCAAATCGAAAACTTAGGAATTGAGTTAGATACGGAAGCTGATCATACACTTAGCCGTTCAACCCGCGCCACTAATCAAGAAAATGATCATCATATCGTTGATACTGATCGACTAAAGCGAACCCGTTCTTCTTCAGAAAAAAAATCATTAATCAAACTCACCGATATTCATTTTCACTATGCCAATAATCCCAACGGTTTTGGAATTTGTGGGGTTCAACTTGAGTTGAATGAAGGGGATATTATTTTTATGGAAGGTGGAAATGGATCAGGTAAAAGTACCTTGATCAAATTAATTTGTGGCCTTTATAGCCCACAAAAAGGAACCATTAGTTATGATGGAAAATATGTAAATAAGACTAATATAGAGCAATACCGAAATCAATTTGCGGTTATCTTAACGGAATCCTACCTATTTAAAGACCTTCAACATCTTAGCGTGAAACAGTTGGAA
>CAKZLH010000135.1 GCA_937125285.1 uncultured Balneolaceae bacterium
GAAGGAGTAAGTACCGATTTCGCGCCAAGTAGAATGGAAACCAATAACAGAATTACAACGAAGAATACGACTACGCTGGTAAATACAATTAAAGTGGTTGCTGCTAATGCCATGATGTTTGAGTGTAAAAAGGTTTACGTATTATAACTTAATCCCCATGAAGGACATAAATGCAATCCCCATAAGGCCGGTAACGATAAACGTAATACCAAGACCTTTAAGTGGAGCAGGCACGTTTGAGTATTGAATTTTTTCTCGAATGGCAGCAATAGCTACGATTGCAAGAAACCAGCCAATCCCGCTACCGAATCCAAAAACAGTTGCTTCGGTAATACCGGCAAAATTTCGCTCTTGCATAAAAAGAGAGCCTCCCAAGATGGCGCAGTTTACGGCAATTAGTGGAAGGAATATTCCCAATGCATTGTATAGTGCGGGAGCAAACTTTTCAACGGTCATTTCAACCAACTGAACCATGGAGGCAATAACGGCGATGAAAAGAATGAACGATAGGAAGCTTAAGTCAACAGAAGCAAAGGCAGGGCTTAACCAAGTCAAAGCTCCTTCTCTGAGAATGAAATTTTCAAGTAAGAAGTTAACGGGAACCGTAATGGTTAATACAAAAATAACCGCTATACCGAGGCCAACCGCAGTAGTCACTTTCTTGGAGACGGCCAAATATGAACACATACCTAAGAAATAGGCAAAGATCATATTATCAACAAAAATAGCTTTTACGAATAAATTAACGAGTTCTTGCATGGTGATTACTCCTCAATCAATTTGGTATTTCTGGCTCGTTGAACCCATATAATGAGACCAACTGTAATTAATGCCATCGGTGGAAACAGCATGAAACCATTATTGCTATAGAACCCTCCATTGGCAATGTACCATGCATCGGGAATCACTTGGAAACCAAAGAGGGTACCAGAGCCTAATAGCTCACGGAAAAACGCAACGGCTAATAAAATCCATGCATACCCAAATGCATTACCAATACCATCTAGAAATGACTTCCATACCGTATTGCCAAGTGCAAAAGCCTCAAGGCGCCCCATGATAATACAGTTGGTGATGATAAGACCTACGAAGACTGAAAGTTCTTTGGATACATCATAGACAAAAGCCTTTAGTACCTGGTCAACTAAGGCAACCAAGGAGGCTACGACCACAAGTTGAACAATGATTCGAATTCGATTCGGAATAAAGTTTCGCATCAAAGATACAATAACGTTACCTGCAGCCATTACAAATAACACCGA
>CAKZLH010000136.1 GCA_937125285.1 uncultured Balneolaceae bacterium
CCAAGATTCACCCGCGATTTGTATTTTACACCTATGAATCAGGCAAGTCATATACCTTTACCCTCGCATTGGCCCGTGTTAAATGGGCTTGAAGATCCTCATGGTCACCCTCTCCCTGCGGGCACCATGTATTGTATTGGTCGCAATTACGCCGAACATGCCAAAGAAATGAATGCGTCCCTCCCCTCCGAACCTATGGTCTTCATTAAACCGATGGGGGCTTTGCGCCTTGGCCATGGAACTCTTTCATTGCCCTCGGAAAGCCAAGACGTTCATCACGAAGTAGAATGGGTGCTGGCAATTGGTAAAGGTGGTAAACATATACCCCTTGAAGAAGCTTGGAATCATGTAGCAGGTTGGGCAGTAGGTATTGATTTTACCGCTCGCGATCTTCAGGCCAAAGCCAAAGCGGCAGGTAAGCCATGGACACTCGCGAAGGGTTTCGATGGTTTTGCTCCCCTGAGTCCATTTGCTGCCAAACCCTCGACGCTTAGCCCTGAAGATATGGCGGACTATCAGCTTCAATTTCAAGTCAATGGGGTCACTCGACAGTCCGAGAGTCTTAGTCAAATGCTCTTTAGCGCAAGCGAACTGATTCAGTATTTATCAAGCGTATTTACCCTTCAACCTGGAGATCTTATTTTTACGGGCACACCCTCTGGAGTATCGCAAGTGGTCTCAGGAGATCGATGCCTTGCAGAACTCAAAGCCCCAGAAGGTTCAACCACACATCGACTCGAAATCGTAATTGAATGAAGCGTATAGCGGTTGGTTTATTACTTAGCTTAAGCATGAATTTTGCACTCGCGGATGTTTTTGCAAAATCAATACCATCCACTTCAGAGGACACCACTTTTGCGCCCGATTATCGCTGGCCGGTCGACATCTCGCGCCACCTATCCGGAACCTTTGGAGAAACGCGATCGGCACATTTCCATTCCGGACTCGACATCAAAACCTGGGGCCGTGAAGGATACCCAGTCTTTGCCAGCGAGAAAGGATACATAAGTCGCATTGCCATCAGTGCGGTTGGCTACGGCAAAGTTCTTTACGTCACTCATCCCAATGGCTACACCAGTGTGTATGCCCATTTACAGCGATTTCGACCCGATATTCAAGCCTATATCGATTCCATTCGAGTAGCCCGAGGCTTTCTGTTTGAAATCGACGTAGACCTCGGCTACGCCAAAAACAGAATCAATGGCGCTCCCACTATACCACGGTTTGAAGTGAACCGAGGCGAGCGCATCGCTTTTTCTGGATCCAGTGGCATTGGGCCTCCACACCTACATTTCGAAATCCGCAACCCCGAAGAACGTGCGCTCAATGCTTTGGAATACGGTATTGCCGTTAAGGATCGAGTTCCCCCCACCATCCGTTCACTCATGGTTCTCCCACTTAGTGCGCGTAGCAGGGTTCAAGGGGAAACAACCAAACAAGCTTTTCGGGGCGTAACCAACGAACATGGGGCAACTGATTTTGGGGTGATTGAAGTCGATGGCCCTATTGGCGTGGCCTTCGATATTTTTGACGGGGCCGACGAAGTCACCAATAAATACGCTTTTTATGAAGCTTGGCTCATTGATCATGGCACTGGAAATGAACAAGCACATGAACAAGGACGCGAACACAGACAGGAACAGGAACCCGGACGCGAACCAGGAAACCCCACCTCTATCAGATCCGACACTGTATTCTATCAGCGCATCGATGCCGTAGATTTTGAGGACGGCGGTGCGATGTTCTTCGACCGACTTGCCGGGCCTGGTAACAGAAGACGCAGTTATCAGGCTTTTTTTCCACAAGAGGGGCCTTCCATTCCCTTTTATAAACGAGCTACTGTGGGCCCAGGAGTAGGCCAATCGCTCGGCAGCCAAGCTGGAGAGCAGCGTCGTTTCGAACTCGTGGTCAAGGATTATAATGGAAATACCTCACGCGCTTTTTACCGACTAGAGCAAAGGCAAAGCCAGCCACCTATTCCAGATGGCTTTCATCTGGCGCAACAAAAAGCTCATCAGTCAGCAAAAAATACGGCACAGAACACTTTCGCTAAACACCCCTCGGACTGGAACTGGCAAACCAACTGGGTTTCCATCAATGATAGCATCACCGCGGAACTTCCCGATGCTAGCACGCACTGGATTCAAAATCATCAGCTGTTTAGCATGATTCGACTGAACCCGAATAAGCCATCTATGCTTCGCAGCCAAGACCAGCGCATTCGGTTACTGGCCGACGAGGGTAGTTTTTCAGACACGCTCAGCGTAGGCGTATTCCATGATCACTCCGAGCGACCCCTTTTAGGAATACTACCCCTTCCACTCCCCCAACAAAAGCCCTTCACCATCGAATGGTTTGTAGGCGATTATTTACCCGCTCTTGATTCCCTGGGTTACGCGCGCGAATCTCTTGCCCTATTCAAATTCAACCCGGAAGACAACTCTTTTAGTCGGGTATCTTCACAACTTCGAGGAGGCATAGTGCGTGCACGTATATCAGGGAGTGGGCTATTCACCCTTTGGGCCGATACCTTAGCCCCAAAAGTTTCTAATCTAAAAGTTGGGCCCACCGTTTTTGGTAGCACAGGAGTTCGCCTCAATTTCTCAGAAGAACATTCTGGCATCGATACCAGGGCCTCCTTTATCCGAGTAAATGGAAAAGAAGGAATTATCGAATACGATTACGAAGAAGATGAAATGCTCTACTATCTGCCAGGCTGGATTGCTCAACCTTCCGAGCCACTCCTCATCGAATATGAAGTAGTGGACGGATCGGGGAACCGAACCGCGCGCCGCATCGAGCGGTCTGTACCCTAATCGTAGATCTTTAAAGCAAATCGTGGCGAAACACAACCTTACGGTAGCGTTTATCGAGTTCGCTGCGTTGCACTTGAATAAACTCCAGGCCCAGTTTTTCATTGACATGACTGATAAAGCGCTTACGAGAAATCGAATATTGCGATTCATTGGATAAACTGGGCAGAACCTGTTCATCAAAATCCTTGAGCTCACAGGTATAGATGTTTTTGGATTTTAAATCCATCACAAAATTCCAAAAACTTAAATCTGTAGACTCGGTAAACCGGATTGTATCACCCCCAACATCCACCAATACCTGATCGGACCGGAGCATCACCAATGAGTTCGCTCTTAATTTTTTTTCCGCAAAACTTTCCCACGGCTTGTACCTAAAACCAAAAAATATCAGAAGAACTGCCACAGCTCCTAGGGCATAATATCCCAACATCCGAGTGGGTTCACTTAGATTTCGCTCCTGCTTAATGGTGGTATAGAATCGCTCTCCACCATTGGGTAGGGTTAAGGAGAACGAATACAAATACTCATCAATACCATCTGCTTTGGTATCCCCTATAAATAACCAGCGATCATGACTAGGGTCATAACTACCTAGACGTAAATGAAGTATAGGAGACAAATACTCGTCGCTGGTCACATACTTACGCACCACATTCTTCTCGATATCATAAAAAAATCCGCCATACAGGTACATGAGTCTAGACACTGTATCGATGCGCTGCATCCCGGATTCGGTATGAGAACTAAATAATAAACCCAATTCGAAGGTGCCCATTAAAACCCACTTCCAATTATTGGGTAAAAGTTTATACACCAAAACTTGCCCATCGACATATTGTGTATAGTAAAAGACTCCCCCTACCGAATCATAGTCTAAGTCCCCTATGTAATGTTTGGACGGAATGTCTCCGTAGGCAGGAATATCCAACCACTCTTTTTCACGATCACTGTAGAGCATGAGCACATTTTTTTTGGTGAACTCTCCATACCCCCCAAAGGCATAGATGGAATAATCATCATCCATAAACTGCTCTGCGTGCCCGTAAAACCCTCTGAAATTATACGATTCATCCAATCGCTCGAGTTCACGGGTGTTAAAATCGTAACGAAACACCCGCCCCAAACCCGCATCCCAAAGTAAGAGCGCATGTTCTTGAGCGAGGTACACCAAATTGCTTAAGTCTAAAAGCTCCCGATTAAGGGTATCGATAATCTCGATGGTATGATCTAAATCGAAACGAACCAACCAGCCATCATCAGGAAAATAGCTATAAGCCACATCGTGTACGGTATCAATAGTTATACGATGCCGATCGATTAACTTTTCTTTCCATAGATCTTGAGGAATGATTTCATAACGGTCTGACTCAGACAGCCCTTGACCAAGTGCCACCTGTGAAAGGGCACCCAAAAGGAGCCACATCAAAGCCCACAACCTCATTTTTTTACACATACTTAAGGCAGAATTGTTGAAAAGGGTTAAAAATAAAATCACTCCACCCAAACTTCTCCGAAATGAAACACCAAGCGTTTGTATCGCCGGTCCAGCTCACTCTTTTTTAACTCAATAAACATAACACCCAGCTTACTATTGATGTGCCGAATCAACTTATTTCGTTTAACCGAATATTGCGATTCATTCGACAGTGGCGGAAGCACTAGTTCATCAAATTCTTTTAGCTCACACGTCTGTAAATTTCGTTCCTTTAATTGCAGCACAAAGCTCCAAAAACGAAGATCCAAGGCGTCACTGAAAACCACTCTCCTATCAGCAATACGCACTACCACCCGATCTTCGTTCACATCGAAATTCAAAGCATCATTCTCTTTTTGTCGAGCTGAAGCCGTCCCTTTTCGTAGCACAAAAGCCACCAAAAACGACAGACTTACCAGAAAAATGACGATCAACCCCATGGTTCGTTGATTAACCAAGGCCACCGACTCTGGCACGATGATTTCATAGGCGCGAGAATCTCCACCCACATCAAACAAACGATAGCGAATAAAGTCCAAACTGAGTTCTTTGTTTTTGGATTGCACCACCATCGACCAGTTCTTGGTCTCTTCGTTGTAAGCACCCATCAAAAAATCAGCAACTTGAGGTAGATCACTATTTCCAATGGCATAATCTCTGATTTCATTGGCGGCGATGTCATAAAAATAAGTCCCATACAAATAAATGAGTTCTAAATCTGGATTATACCGACGCATACCACTCACAAACCCACCATGACTTGGGAAATCATTGATATTAAAATCTCCCAAAAAATCCCATCGCCAATTGTTTTGATCGATTCGGTAGATTTTTACATTTAAATCATAAAACTGAAGGAAATAAAAGTCTTGCGTCTTCGTGTCTAGCACCAAATCTCCGTAATACTGTTCATCGGGACGGTCTCCATAATAGGGGATGTCAAGCCACTCTTTGTTGGTAGCATTGAAATACAATAACTGATCCTTAAAGGTAAATTCGCCAAAGCCCCCGAAAGCGAAGATCGTATAATCGTCTTCAATCACATAATCCCCATGATTAAAATAGGATCGGTAATTATAGGATTCGTCCAAACGGCGCATTTCTCGCGTTGCTAAATCGTAATGAAACACCCGACCAATACCCGCATCCCACAGCAATAGGGCGTGGTCGTTGCGAAGGTAACTGAGGTTCATTTGTTCGAACTCCTGGGTGTCTAATTGTTCCAACAGACGAACAGAACCATCCATCTCCCAAGCCACTAAGTCACCCGTATCCTTAAAATACCAATAGGAAGCGTAGCCATAGGGATCAACGGTGTATGCTCGGGTGCCAGATTGAAGCTCTAGCCATTGATCTTCGGTTAATTCACGAACATTGGCCTGGTCTGCAATACGGTCTTGATCTGCAAAACTTACTTGATCTGAATTACTAGCCTGATTTACAACACTAGCCGCCACCAACGGTGCGGAGTAAAAAACAGGCCATAAAAAAACTAATAAGCCAAAAAGGCTCATCCATCGACCGCTAATAAATTTGTTATCCCTACTACTAAACGCTCGCAATACAGCTAATTTCCACCAAAACCTGCTTGGGTAGCGTTTGAACCGCCACGGTTTCTCTAGCGGGAGGATCCACTTCAAAATATGCTCCATAAACCTCATTTACGACACCAAAGTCATCCATAGAATCTAAAAATATAGAACATTTTAGCACCTTAGAAAAGTCAGAGCCCGCCGCTTTTAATACCTCACCCAAATTTTTCATGACCTGCTTGGCTTGGCTGGCCGCATCTTCTCCGACAATGGTCATGCTTTCCGGGTCCAAAGCAATTTGCCCCGAACAATAGACCAAACCACCATGTACTACGGCTTGACTATACGGCCCGATAGCCGC
>CAKZLH010000137.1 GCA_937125285.1 uncultured Balneolaceae bacterium
TCGTTGTGGGCTAGACGCGGGTTTTGAACATGCGAAGCTGCAAGCTCGGCTTCCATGGTTAAAAACATTTGGGAGTACTTCTGCACAATGGCATCTAAATCGATAAGATCGAAGAACCTTGGAATGTTTTTGAGCCTTTGGGAAGGCTCGTACGGAATGCGAGTGGATCCGCTATAGGAGGATTGGGCTTGTTGATATTGCTCTAGCCGCCAAGCGATGCTGTGAAACTTGGCTATGGTAGGCTGGAGATTGAGGGGCTCGCGGTGAACAGATGCCGTATTCAGCATCTTGGAGTAGGCGCCGAAGGCCAGCCCGGCCTGTGCGGCGGTTTGTTGGGTGGGGCAGGTTTGGTGGCTGTGGTGGGTGGTATAGTAATAAACCAACCGCCAAGCATAGCCTTGATCGTCCCAATAATACCAATCATTAGAATTAACTATAGAAACGGGTTTGGCTAGGCTAATTATCCCATTCTCCACCTTATTTATATAATCATAAATCCGTTTGTGATTACTTATGATGATTTCCGGGTTTGGGAATACCTCGCTATTGATTCTTTGCAAGAAGAAACGAGGTGCATTCCTTTGAACAACCACATAACTGTGATGGATATGCCCTTGAGGATGCGGTTGTATGGCATAGTCCTGAGCATTGAAATCTGCTAGATAGTTTCTCAGTATCCCCGACAATGATTCAAAAAGAGCGCTATTGGGATCAATCATACAAGTACTTTTTAACTCGCCCAAACAGGACTTGGATATCGATTCCTTTCATGTAATTCGCTAAGTCTAGTCTGCACATCTGCTCGGTCTTCACGATAGGTAACCCCAAACCAATACTCCTGAGTAGTAAGCACCGACACAGATCTTCCTTGGTCAATTAGTTCTTGAAGTAGGCTCGGTATGTAGCACTCGCTTTGATCGTTTGGTTCAACCCGAGAAAAAAAGTCCATGAGTAGTTGCTCAAGTACAGGAAAAACGGAAAGATTGAAGCCTATGAGATTCATCGAAACTCGCTCGTCTTCACTGAGTTCTTGTAAGTGATTATTTCGGGTTGAAAGGATAGTGCCTTGGCTACGCTTAATTTTGGGATGCTCTTTGATGTGTGTTAAACGTCCTTCTTCAATGCGACAAATTCCTCTTGAAACTGACCCATGATGGGATAGGGTATGGCTTA
>CAKZLH010000138.1 GCA_937125285.1 uncultured Balneolaceae bacterium
CGAAGTTTTCGTACCACTTTAGCTTCTGTTGCAATGGACGCATGATCAGTGCCGGGGACCCAACATGCGTTATAACCATCCATACGAGCTTTACGGACCAATACATCTTGAATGGTATTATTGAGCATGTGCCCCATGTGTAAAACACCCGTTACATTAGGAGGGGGTATGACCACTGTAAAAGGCTTGCGAGTATGGTCTACCTCGGAGTGAAAATATCCATGCTGCTCCCAGTATTCATACCATTTACTTTCTACATCATTGTGTTGATACTGTGCGGGTATTTCCTGTTTTGACACTTTATAATCCTATTGTTTCCTGATTAGTAGCACTCCAAAATGGCCGTCTGAATCATGCTTATGTGGGTAGGTCTGATAGGCAAGCCCGTCGTGGCTTAGTACTTCTTCAGGTACGAAGTCTTCAAGTGGTTGTAATTCAAAACTTGGATATTTCTCAAGGAATTTTTCAATCTGTTGCATGTTCTCTTCAGGCTCTAAGCTACACGTTGAGTACACTAAGCGACCGCCTCTTTTAACCATATTGGCCGCTTCCTCGAGTAATTGTTCTTGTAACTCGACGGCATTTTTGAGCCCTTCTTCATCCCGTCTCCATCGAAGGTCCGCTCTTTTGCTAAGTACGCCTGTTCCTGTACATGGAGCATCTAACAAAACGGCATCAGCTAAGGGTAGGGAGAGTTCTAAGACGTCACCTCTTCTGATTTTAATATTCTCAGCGCCAAAATTTAGGGCACTCTCAGCTAATTTTTCTAGTCGTTCACCAGAAATGTCCACAGCAAGAATATCGCTTTTTCCTTCTGTAAGATCCGATATCATAATTGATTTGGTACCTGGTGCGGCACACAGATCATAAATTTTCTCGTCAGGTTGAGGATCGAGCACAAAAGGAGCAAATCCAGCTGCAATATCCTGTACCTGACAAATGCCTTTTTTCAATAAGCCTTTTTCTATAAAGGGTTGAACCGAATCTACTTTGTAGAAATTAGGTAGCCAATCACTAGCTTCAAATTCAACACCTAGCTTGTTCATCCGTAATTCAAAATTATCAAGACTTGTTCGCATGGTATTTACACGAATATAATAGCTAGGTCGAGCATTATTAGCCTGCATTAATTGAAAGGCTTCACGCTCCCCAAAACGAGCACTCCATCGTTTTACAAGCCACTCTGGGTGCGAAAAAGTGGTAGCTACTAGTTTGGTTCGATCTGCAAATTGCGGCTTGGGTAATTGATCTAAATCTCTTTGTAAATTTCGGAGTATGGCATTGATCAAGTCTCCAGTCTTCGAACCCATTTTTGCCTTCCCTAATTCAACCGCCTCATTGATAGCCGCATAATCAGGAGTGCTATCCATAAAGAGCATATCGTAGATCCCAAGTCGAAGCATATTCTTGAGTTCTACTTTCATCTCATTTACGTCGATGGTCGCGTAGTGATCGATAATGAAATCTAAGTAGTTTCTTTTTCTCAGAATACTCTGTACGTATTCACGAACTTGGGCGCGCTCTCTGGCTTCTAGTTCGTTAGAGATTGCATAATCAAGTTTCTTAGTTTGATCGAAATTGATGAGAATTTCGACGCTGGTACTGCGCTCGTTCAAATACGTTTCCAATGGAGTAGGGGTTAGGTTCTGGGACAATAAAAAAAGGCGAAAACTATTCACCTTTAATGATTTAGCGTTAAAAAGACAGTTGTTTAAGCCTTTCAATCGCCGAATCTACAAGATAGGGTATTCGGTAGGTATTTGCTAATCCAAATCGTTAAAAAATGGCCGAATTAGACAAAGAAAATAACCTTATCCAAGTAGAATATACTGGTAATGTTCCTCTGTATTTATTGCCCTTTTTCGTTGCCTATTAAATCTGTTCTGTCTATCTTTACTAGTCTATAAAACATTTATTGATATTACGACAATAACGCTCATACCTATTAAATAAATTCTATTTGCTCATGAATAAAGGAACAGTGGCTCAGGTTATCGGCCCCGTAGTAGACGTCGACTTTTCAAATGGCACAACGCCTGCAATTCTCAATGCTTTGACTATTAAAAACGCAGATGGTTCTACTCTCTATCTAGAAGTAGCGCAGCATCTTGGTGAAGATCGTGTGAGAACCATTGCAATGGATTCTACGGAGGGTTTAGTTCGTGGAACTGAGGTAATTGATACAGGTAAAGCCATTGCCATGCCAGTAGGTGAGGACATTAGAGGTCGACTCTTCAACGTGGTAGGTGAGTCTATTGACGGTATTAAACAGCCTGAAGGCAAGAATGTATATCCTATCCATCGCGCAGCTCCTGAGTTTGATGAGTTAGCCACTTCAACAGAAATGCTAGAAACCGGTATCAAAGTAGTTGATTTGCTCTGCCCATATGCAAAAGGGGGAAAAATCGGACTTTTCGGTGGTGCTGGTGTAGGTAAAACCGTACTTATTCAAGAGCTTATCAATAACATTGCTAAGCAGCATGGTGGTTTATCTGTATTTGCCGGTGTAGGTGAGCGTACACGTGAAGGTAATGACTTACTCCGTGAATTTATTGAGTCTGGGGTAATTAACTATGGTGATGAGTTCAAAGAGTCCATGGAAAAAGGAGAATGGGACTTATCTAAGGTGGATGAAGAGAAATTAAAGGAATCACAGGCTACATTGGTATTTGGTCAAATGAATGAGCCTCCTGGAGCACGTGCTCGAGTGGCTCTTTCTGGTTTGACCGTAGCTGAGTACTTTAGAGATGAAGTTTCTAGAGATATTCTTCTTTTCATTGACAACATTTTCCGCTTTACTCAGGCGGGATCTGAAGTATCTGCTCTCTTAGGTCGTATGCCATCAGCAGTGGGTTATCAGCCTACATTAGCCACCGAAATGGGTGCGATGCAAGAGCGTATTACCTCTACCAAGAAAGGGTCGATCACATCTGTTCAAGCCGTTTATGTTCCTGCGGATGACTTAACTGATCCAGCGCCTGCAACAACCTTTACCCACTTGGATGCTACCACTGTACTTTCTCGAGCATTAACTCAAATTGGTATTTATCCTGCTGTGGATCCACTGGATTCAACTTCTCGAATTATCGACCCTAAAGTCGTAGGTGATGAGCACTACAACACAGCGCGTAAAACGACTACCTTGCTTCAGAACTACAAAGATCTTCAAGATATTATTGCAATCTTGGGTATGGATGAACTTTCAGACGAAGATAAGCTAGTTGTAAGCCGTGCGCGTAGAGTTCAGAGATTCCTTTCTCAACCATTTTTCGTAGCCGAGCAATTTACAGGCGCTCCTGGTAAATATGTAAAAATTGATGAGACTGTGAAGGGTGTTAAAATGATCATTGAAGGTGAACTTGATCATTTACCCGAGGGTGCATTCTACATGGTTGGTAACATTGAAGAGGCTATTCAAAAAGGCGAAAAAATGTTATCGGAATCTGCTGAGGCGTAAACATGTCTACATTTAAGGCTAAAATATTGACCCCTGAAGGATCTGTGTTTGAAGGCGAGGTATCAGGCGTAAAAATGCCTGGTACACAGGGGAGCTTTGAGGTTAAGACCAACCATGCTCCTATTGTATCCACACTTCAAGCGGGTAGGGTAACCGTCAGAAGCTCAGAAGGTGAACAAAACTTTCAGATATCTGGAGGCATGGTAGAAGCGGCTTCCAACGAACTCACCTTACTTGCGGAATCGGTAGAGCTACAATCTTAAGATTATTGCTTGCTGCTGCTAATAGAAAAGCCTAGACTAATCCATCGTCCAGGTAGCTTTGCTCCAAGTATCTGTTGATACTCTCTATCTAAGAGGTTCCGGATTTCGAAGCTCCACTTCGTTCTTAAAGAATGACCTAAATCAAATACATTTCCGCTATTTTGATAGGTCAGTTTGGTGTCTAGCCAAGTTTGGGGGCTAGATACATGAAAAAATTCAGTATTCCCAAACTCTTCATTTACCATGAGATATCTCATCTGTAAATGCAATCCCAATCCTCTAGTTTTAAGTCGAAACTGAGTCGTAAGCTGCTGCCTAGGATGTTGAAGTAAGTACTTGCTCACTACTGGACCGTCTACTTTAGTTCTGATAAAGGTATGTCCTATATCTATGTTTGCAGCAATTCCAGTGTTTCTTTTTGGGACTTTCACATGATGTATGGAAGTCTGTGTAGGTTGTGCTGATAATGTTTCTGAAGAACTAAATGCAATGCTGATGTGCTGTTCAACTCCGTAACTATACGCACGATTCACGTTTTGAGGGAAAAAATAAAATCCATTCTCATCTAAATTGAAATTACCCTGTATTTCTTTGGCTGATGTATAGACATAGTCAATTAGACGATTAGATTCGCGAGCAAAATAGGACGTTCTATACTGAACTCTTATAGGAGCCAAACGAAGGTCAATTTCGGGAGTTTCATACGACACATCGTAGGCAAAGGATTCTTCAGCCTGCAAATTTGCATTTCCTAGATTCCTTCCACTGCTTATCACATCTAAATTATGAGACACAAATAACTCTGTAAAATCCGCCGCTCGTATAGCTTTCCCTGCAGAACTTTGAAGAATTCCCCATCGATGTAACCATTTTGCAGAAACTTGCGGGATGAATTTAACCTGATAACTTGGGTCATAAT
>CAKZLH010000139.1 GCA_937125285.1 uncultured Balneolaceae bacterium
CATTTGCTAGAAAGTCTTCAATAGAGGCATTTATGACCTTAACTTCAGCTCCTAATTGCATGAAATTATAGCCTGCAATGGCGCATATCATTGGATTTTTATCTACGTAATAGACTTTTTTTCCTGCCTTCGAAAAAAAATAGCTATCCACCCCCATGCCCCCCGTTGCGTCTAAAACAACAGAACTATTGGATAGTTCTGCTTTATACATAGCCGTCCACTGAGATGAACTCTGCTGTAAATTTTGTTCCGGCGGCACAATTAACGCATAATTATTAGCCCATTCGGGCACTTTTGTGCGTAACTTTTTACGACTCTTTATCTGATCAATCAGAAAAGATTTAGGCACTTGGCTAGGCCATTCTCCATTTAAGATTAAAGGCTCTAACGCACTGTCCTGATGCTCACGAATGAATTCAATACATTCCGAGTTATAGTGTTCAATGATATCGTTAATATCTTTGTTATACATACAAACCATTGTGCTTTAGAGAGTTAATCTACTAGTTTTATACTACTTTAACTTCTTCTAATTCATTCGTCAAACAAACTTGTTACCTCTTCCAGTACCAACCATGGACTCTCAACCATCGCCTACCAAATCTGCTGACATTCAGAATTCCATTCACGCTAACAAAAACCTTCGTGTTGGCGTCATTGGTGGGGGTATCGGTGGCTTAATGTCGGCCTGCCTTTTAGCATCGGATGGGTATCAGGTTCACCTTTTCGAAAAAAATTCTGAGCTTGGCGGGAAAATGGGTGAATTCAACGACAAGGGTTTTCGATTCGATACCGGTCCTAGTTTGCTCACCATGCCCTTTCTTTTAGAGAAATTTTTCCACTCATGCGGGCGATCAATAGAGGATGTTCTTGAATTAGTCCCTGTAGAACCTATTTGCCGGTACAATTACCCCGATGGAACCCAGTTTGATTGTTACGAAAATGATGCCCAAACCCTTAAAGAAATTGATCGAATCGCCCCACAGGATTACAGCGCATACCAACACTTTCTCACCTATATATCCAAGCTCTACCATAAAACAGCCGATGCCTTTTTGTACAATCCTTTAGATTCACTGTCGGATCTTAAAGGGCTAAATATCCGTTCCTTTTTTGCCATTGATGCCTTTCAAAGTGTGAGCTCGGTGATTGATAAAAAATTTGAATCCGAATACCTCAGATTATTTTTCAAAAGATTCACCACGTACAACGGTTCTTCGCCTTATCAGGCACCCGGCACACTGAATGTGATTCCACATGTTGAGCTCAATATTGGTGGCTTCTACATCAAAGGTGGGATGAGGCGGTTAGTAGATCAGTTGATCGAATTGGCCACTCAATTAGGGGTGGTTTTCCACACTCATAGCGACGTGCATAAGATCGTTACCGAAAAATATGGTTCTAAGCGTATAATTCGCGGTTTAGAGCTAACTAATAGCAATCCGAAACCATCCCATCACCTTTCTACCGACTCAAAGGACCAAACAAACAGCCTCACCTTCGATTGCGACATAGTAGTTTCTAATAGTGATGCCTACGAAACCTATCAAAAATTACTAGAGCGAAAGGATCAAAGTTTTTTCAATCACCTTCAAACCGTCAAGAGTGAACCATCTTGTTCTGGATTTGTTTTACTTCTCGGGTTGAACCGTACCTACCCCCAGCTTAAACATCATAATATTTACTTTAGTAGTGACTATGAAGATGAATTCACCGACATTTTTCAAAATAAAGTACTTCCCAAAGACCCTACGATTTATATTGCTAATACCTCATACACCGATTTAGAGCATGCTCCTGCCAACAGTTCGAACCTCTTTATTCTTGTAAACGCTCCATACCTTACTAAAGAACAGGAATTAAAAGAAAAGGACAGCTATGCGGAGACCGTCATTAATCAGTTGGAACTGAAAGGGCTTACCGATCTCAGAAAACACATTGTAGTTCAAGAAGTTCGAAGCCCCTATTATTTTTATGAACAATATCGCTCAAATAAAGGAAGTATTTATGGAAGCTCGTCGAATGGATTGCTTTCTGCCTTCCTGCGACCTCGAAACCGAACAAAAGGGATTAATGGGCTTTATCATACCGGTGGTTCTGTTCACCCAGGCGGTGGCATACCTTTAGTACTACAATCGGCATTTAATGTGCAGCAACTCATTCATAGGCATCACAAACAAAGCTAATTCAACGATTGGTTTTACCCAATTCTCCTAAATGAATCACCTGAGCATTTGAAAGTTGGGCATTGGCCAATTCAAAAGTCACGGCCGTTCGAACTTGTTGAAACCCCTGCTTTCCGGCTGCACCAGGATTCATAAACAACATATTATTGAGTTCCTTATCCCGTACTATCTTAAGGATATGAGAATGTCCACATATAAATAGTTCTGGAGGATTTTTTGTGAGTTCCTCCCGAATGGGCAAACTATACCGTCCAGGAATACCTCCGATATGCGTCATCCATACATCCAACCCTTCAACCCTAAATCTGAGATGTAATGGGAATTCTTGGCGGATTTCCTGCCCGTCTATATTTCCATACACTCCTCGTAATGGGGCTATTTTTTGAAGCTCTTCCACTACCTTCATGTTCCCAAAGTCACCTGCATGCCAAATTTCATCACAGTCTGAAAAATATTCTCGCAGCTGATGGTCAAAAAAGCTGTGGGTATCTGAAATTAGGCCTATTTTCATAATTAAATTAGTATCATGTACTTTCGCTAATCACTAGCTATCTTGGTATATGTCTGCCTAACGATCTCGTACATTAACACGACATAATCGAAAGATAGCTTGAAAGTAATCTTTTTTTAATAAACTGACCGAAATAGTTGAGTAGCTTCAGCATAATCATATTAAACTGGAATGGCTTAGACCATTTGAAGAGCTATTTATCGAGTGTAGTGAACACGAAGTATCAGGATTTTGAAGTAATTCTTGCCGATAATGGTTCTACGGACGCTAGTATTGAATGGGTTACAAAGGAATATCCCAGTGTTAAAATTGCGGCGCTGAATGATAATTATTTTTTTGCAGGAGGAAATAATCGGGCCATTCAATGGGCAGAAAATGATTGGTTGGTCTTCTTAAATAACGATGTGGAGGTCGCTGCAGATTGGCTTAGTAAGATGGCAGCAATGATCGAAAAACATCCAAGTGTCGGTATTCTTCAACCCAAAATCAGGTCATTGAATCAGC
>CAKZLH010000140.1 GCA_937125285.1 uncultured Balneolaceae bacterium
ACATATTCCAAAAAGGCCGCATCCAAGGTATCTAATGTAGTGAGGTGATTGTTAAAATCGTAGCTATAGAGTACCCCAGTTAACTCGTGATAAAGATAAAACACCTCCTCTATGGGGTTAAAACTACCTATGGTTACCTCAAGCCCCGATCCCATGGGAATGATAATCTCATTCTCATTGAGGGTCTGTGGATTGGTTTCGTAGCCAGAGGCACTTGCATAGATATTCAGTCCGCAAAAAAACAGACCAATCACACCAACAATCGACCAATACAGACGACTCAATACCTTGCCTTTTACCATTTCTTATATTCGCTTATGCATATTCATTGAAGAGTACCATAACCATCTTCAAACCGTTACACAGTACAAAGAAAAGGCTTTTATCGCAAATTTTTGGGTGAAAAAGGTATCTATCACTTCACCAACAACATCTTCTTGGTCTGGCTGAACCCAGGCGTGCTAAGCTTATACAAATACACCCCTGAGGATAACTGCGAAGCATCAAAGCTAGCCGTGTGATACCCCGCCGATTGCTGAGCATCCACTAAGGTAGCTACCTTTTGACCTAAACTGCTGAATACCTCTAGGGTCACCTGACTCGCCTCTGGCACCGCATAGGATATCTGAGTATTCGGGTTGAAGGGATTCGGATAGTTTTGAGATAAGATGTACTGCTCCGGTAATACCTGATTTACTTCTAGTTCATGTTCAATCGTCTGCCACTGAGATTCATTAACTCTCACTCTAGCCTCCATGATCTGTCCCATTGTTCGCTCCCATATAAGCTCAGGACTGGAAAGCGGTGTTAGGCCATACATCGACAAATACTGCGTTCCTTCATTCGTATACTCTAAGGTATTCCAATCACCTGGAAGACCCACTACCTTTATCTCTGCTCCATTGGGCACCTCTACTTCTAGGGCATACACTTCTGGGGTATCTTCTGAAAGATAGATAGGGGTCACTAAGTCCACACCCTTGGAGTACAGGCCCCAACTTAGTTTTGGTGTCCATGCTTCTTTTAGGTTGTAGATCGTACTCGTGCAGCTAAGACCAGAGCCCATGCCTACAATATCACGAAGTACGAAGTAGGCATCGTAGGCGGTTACCGCTCCATTACTGGTGACATCCCCCGCTATAAAGTCTCTACCCTCGAGTGGGTACTGAGGTGAAAGGCGTACGGTATGACGTAGAATGTGGGCGGCATCTAGAGCCGATACGGTGTTGTCTGCAGTAACGTCGCCACAGACTAGGAGTTCGGCATCAATACGACTAGGGGCAGAACTAGCAATAGGCTCGCCTTCATTGAACATAAGTTCTTCAATGGCAAGGGTAGATACCCCACCGGTTTTATAAGATATTTTGATGTCGGTGAGATTCCCATCGGATGTAATGGGGGTATTACCTGCCCCAGCAATTAGTATATAGCCCGCGGCTTCTTCATTCATGGTAAGCTCATAGTCAGCGCTAAGGGTGAATTCGCTTTCTAGGATTTCTACGTCAATAGAATCCGGGTCAAAGCTAAGGGCATATTGGAAGGCATTAAATCCTGCTTCAGGAACATCCTCTAAATACACCGAGGTGAAAGTCGTATCGATTGTATACACATCTTGATCTGGGATGGAGACATGGATAGGTTGTGGGGGGATGTTGCCTTCAGTATATAGATTTTGGATTTCGGCTTCGGTTAAGGCTCGGTTCCAAATGGCCACGTCGTCTATTGAGCCATTGAAGAAATTGTAGGCCTCAGAGAAATGACTACCAATATTCAAAGGCTCATTTCCAGTATTGAGCTCTACTTCATCACTACTTTGTGACGCTACTTCGACTCCATTTATATACACTTTAACATCACTTAGTTTATTACTGCTAGGTTTTACAACAACAAAGATGTGATTCCATTCTATTAGTTCAATGCCTGTAAGTCTATAAGTATTCAATCCACATGCAACTTCAACATAAAAATCATTCTCCGCTAGAGTTAAGTTAAAGCCTTCATAGCAGCCACCCCCTCCAGAACTTATAACATCTCCGATACTTCCCTTAAACCAGAAAGATACAGTTCTTGCTGCATTCAGTGTAGGCATTATTAAAGCAGTAGAAATAAAGTCATCCACTCCATCAAATAGATAAGCGCTGTTCTCATTACCGTCTTTATCAATAGTTAAGACAGCCCCATTTACTGTACCATCATTCCCATTACCGGACTCATCGAAAGCATTTCCATTAAAGGGATACCAAGCTACTAGACCTTCTATTGGAATATAACCAGGAATTTCATAATCATTGACCATTACTTGACTCATCTGTACAGCACCAGCATCAATCAAGTTTTCGTCACGAATAACACCAAAAATATCGGTGTAAGGTGCATTAATAGTACGACTACCAATCTTGATAGTTTTAACTCCTATCATAGTTTGATTCGAGTTTTCATAAATCAACCACTCGGTTGCTTCTTGAAATGGAGAATTTATATTGTAGACATTATTCTCACCCTGATAAAATCCATTGAAATCATAATTTGAATAGTTATTGTAAAAATAATTTTTTCCGCCAGAAATATTGACCCCTGAACCATCAATTACATTGTTTCTTTTGTTATCAGATATAATACTGTTGACTACAAAAACCGAGTCTAAAACACCAAGATTTAATTGTATTCCAGAACCATATCTTCCGCCCGGAATGATGTTACTTGAAATTGTTGAATGAAGTAAGATTAGTTTTGTTGTCCCATTTATACTAATTCCCCCACCATCTAGACCTGTCACCTGATTACCGTTAAAAATTGAATTACTTATCTTTAGGCTGTTACTATCTATGTCTAACAATCCACCACCATTAACTGCTGTGTTATATTCAATAATCGAGTTTTGTATAGTTCCATTTAAGACTTGCTCAAGTAATATACCGCCTCCTTGATCAGCAAAATTATCTGCAATATGTATGTGTTTTACTTTGAAATTATCCATTTGAGCTCCAAAAATGCCCCCACCTCTTTGGGAGTAACCATTTTGGATTTTTAAGTTCCTAAGTACAATAGATCCTTGGGTAATCGCAAAAACACCCCCGTTCAACTCCCCATCAATAACCGTACTAAAGCCATCGGTATGATTATTCACCAGTGAATCACCCATGATGACTAACTCACGGTTATTAATCACGACATTTTCGACATAGGTTCCTGGTTTTATTAAAACCGTATCGCCATCAGCAGCATTATCTATCCCCTCCTGAACACTTATGTAATCCCCACTTCCATCAGCTGAAACAACTATTTTTGAAAATTGCGCCTGAACAGATGTTTGTACTATTAAAACCATCATGAGTACCAATGTGTAGGTAACTATAGACACATCTTTCAAACCTTTAAATACTATTCTCATTATTACTCCTAACCTATCAATTAAAATTTGGTTGAGGGACACAATATTAATATCCAAACTAAATTTACTTAGTTAGGCATCAAGAGTACTTATCAAATACTTGTGAAATAGTTCACAGGTCTTATTCGCAGATATAATTTAGTGTAATACTACTTCACCAACAGCATCTTCTTGGTCTGGCTGAACCCAGACGTGCTCAGCTTATACAAATACAACCCTGAGGATAGCTGCGAGGCATCAAAGCTAGCCGTGTGATACCCCGCCGATTGCTGAGCATCCACCAAGGTGGCTACCTTTTGTCCTAAACTGTTGAACACCTCTAGGGTCACCTGACTCGCCTCTGGTAAAGCATAGGATATCTGAGTATTCGGGTTGAAGGGATTCGGGTAGTTTTGGGCTAAATAAATTGAGGTTGGACTAGAAAACTCTTCTTCTGTGTTAGTGGCAGCCTCAAAGTCTACTTTAATGTAACCTATTGCATTTTCGTTTAAATCTACTATCTCATACGATCCATCACCGTCCAAATCGATAGGTATTTGCTCTTCTTTCCGATCTTCTCTGTTCAGAGAAAAATGAAATTTCATACCATCAAATATTGCAAAATCAGAACAGTACTCAGTGCCTTCTTGAAGATAGCAATGAGTATTTGCGAAAAATAAGTCTTCATAACCATCACTATTCAAATCAATCACACTAAAACCATTCCCTTTCCCTGTCCAGTCTTTGTTGGTTTGATCAAATAAATAATTATCGGTTATATCGATTAGTTTACTAGAATCTAAATTGGTATCGTAAAATCGAATTTCAGAGTCCACTAGTGTATCATCGTCATTATTTCTCACAAAATAGGCACTCAACTCTTTACCGGGTTCTCCATCCAGCTCAATACCTTCAAATCCTATGAAATCATAAATCTTAGCATTCATCTCAATACCAAACATCTTAACTGGACTAGAAATATCGATCCCATCAGAATCTCCTAAACTCGCAAGAATCGCATACGTCCAATCGACTTTATTTAGCTCAATAAAAATCAAATCTCCTATCGCATCGCCATTCACATCATAAAGTAGAGGATTAAGATATAATTTGTCTGAGGATCCTGATCTCAAGGTATCGATTGGCCAAAGTTCTTGTCGCGATTCATCCCACGAATGTAGTAATCCAACACCTCCAGCTATTGAAAAAATGTCATCCAATCCATCAGCATTCATATCTCCTATCACCTGATTGTACCCTTGTATCAAATATCCATGATTCGTTGTAAAAGGGTCGGTACTTTCCAAGGTATCAACTCGAAAACCATCATCAAACCTGAATATCAACTGGTTTGGATGAACAGCATGTCCTCTGTAAAAATCTGGCAAAAAACCATCAAATCGACCTTCGCCATGATAATTGACTGTGGGAGAATAAAAATCAAAATGACCATTGCCATCAAAATCACCAATCCCCAAAGTACCGTGATCTCCATTTAGGTGATACATTTCCGTAATTTCAAAGTCAAAGTCACCTTGCTTGGTTGTATTCTCGATTATACCTAATCCATGCTTCCCATAAGCTGTTTCATAAAGATTAGTTGCGATATCCAAGTCACCATCTCTATCATAATCCACTGTAAATTGATTAAAACGTATAAAAAAATGGCAATGACCTCTCCAAAAAGTTTCATCCAACTCACGAACAGTTTCATCTTTACAAAAACTGCTTTCCAAGACTCTTAGATTGAAATTTGCTTCATAGGTCAATTCAATATTTGGTCTTTGTGCAAACACATTAAATGCTTGAACTAATAAAAAGGATACCGTTAAGAGATAAGTTTTAAGCATTGGGCTATAAACTATTTCACCAACAACATCTTCTTGGTCTGACTGAACCCAGGCGTGCTAAGCTTGTACAAATACACTCCTGAGGATAACTGAGAGGCATCAAAACTTGCCGTGTGATACCCTGCTGACTTCTGAGCATCTACCAAGGTGGCTACCTTTTGCCCTAAACTGTTGAATACCTCTAGGGTCACCTGGCTCGCCTCTGGCAAAGCATAGGATATCTGAGTATTCGGGTTGAAGGGATTCGGATAGTTTTGAGATAAGATGTATTGCTCCGGTAATACCTGGTTTACTTCTAGTTCATGTTCAATCGTCTGCCACTGAGATTCATTAATTCTCACTCTAGCCTCCATGATCTGTCCCATTGTTCGCTCCCAAATAAGCTCAGGACTGGAAAGCGGTGTTAGCCCGTACATCGACAGATACTGCGTTCCTTCATTCGTGTACTCTAAGGTATTCCAATCTCCTGGAAGACCCACTACTTTTACCTCCGCTCCATTGGGCACCTCTACTTCTAGGGCATATACTTCTGGGGTATCTTCTGAAAGATAGATAGGGGTCACTAAGTCTGCACCTTTGGAGTACAGGCTCCAACTTAGTTTTGGCGTCCATGGTTCTTTTAGGTTGTAGATCGTACTCGTGCAGCTAAGACCAGAGCCCATGCCTACAATATCACGAAGTACGAAGTAGGCATCGTAGGCGGTTACCGCTCCATTACTGGTGACATCCCCCGCTATAAAGTCTCTACCCTCGAGTGGGTACTGAGGTGAAAGGCGTACGGTATGACGTAGAATGTGGGCGGCATCTAGAGCCGATACGGTGTTGTCTGCAGTAACGTCGCCACAGACTAGGAGTTCGGCATCAATACGACTAGGGGCAGAACTAGCAATAGGCTCGCCTTCATTGAACATAAGTTCTTCAATGGCAAGGGTAGATACCCCGCCGGTTTTATAGGATATTTTGATGTCGGTCAGATTCCCATCGGTAGTGATGGGGGTATTGCCTGCCCCAGCAATTAGTATATAGCCCGCGGCTTCTTCATTCATGGTAAGCTCGTAGTCAGCGCTAAGGGTAAATTCGCTGTCTAGGATTTCCACGTCAATGGAATCCGGGTCAAAGCTAAGGGCATATTGGAAGGCATTAAATCCTGCTTCAGGAACATCCTCTAGATACACCGAAGTGTAAGTCGTATCGATCGTGTACACATTTTGATCTGGGATGGAGACATGAATAAACGATGATGGTGCTTCATAAAAATTACTTTCAATTGCATATAATGTAGCAACCTCATCCGGATAAAAGGCACCATGGTAAATTTTAATATCATCAATATCACCTTTAAGACCTCCAAAAAAGTCCCCAGGAGTATCTCCATCTCTATCTGCACCGATTATTAAATATTCAGCATATTCATAATCAACCCCCATATTATTAGTATCAAATAGAACACCATTTTTATAAAGTGACATTTCTGCTCCATTATATGTAACTACTAAATGAGTCCACTCATTTAAATCTATAAAATGGGGTTGAGTTTTAACTTCCTCGCTTTTGAAATCGTCATAAAACCAGTGAGATGTCCTTAATTTCGAATTATCATTTAAATCTAAGCTTAAATTGGATGCCGGCCCGTAAGTCCAGTCAGACGAGTTAATACTTATTATTGATTGATAAGCAAATGACAAACCTCCTTGGTTTGGCTGATTAAATTCATCAACTCTTAACCAAACACTATAGGTATATTCATTTAACAGGATGTCATCTATATCTTGAGTCGATAGATATGCAGAATTTTGTTGGCCACCAGCAAAATGCAGTGCTGAGTTCTCATGTCCGAATCTATCAGTTGTAAACTCAGTTCCCATACTAATCATAGTTCGATTTTTATTTCTTTGATCTTCAATTGTACCATTAAATGTAAACTCAGCGAACAAACCTGACTCTAAAAAATAATGGTCATCCTTAGTATTGACTAATATTTCGCTATTGTAAACGGAACTTATTTCTTGAGCTGACAATGCTTCACCATATAATCTGAATTCATCGATAGCACCACCCCACATATCATATGCTGAACTAGCTTTAGCTCCAATTGTACTTAAACAATTATAATTTAGATCTTCATTATCAGTCAGAGTACCGGCCTTATATGACACCCCATTTTTATAAATAATCCATGAGTTATTACTATATACATATGCTAAATGTGTCCATTCTTTAACTGACAATTGGTCAAAAGCATACGGTGCACCAAACTGAAATGCATATTCTCCATCACCATAACTAGAAATACGAAAATTACCTTCAGGACATTCTGTAGAAAAAATACGGCCTGAATTCGATCCATCAGTTTTAACCCAAAATGATAAAGTAAAACTTTCTTCATATTGATAATTGAAAACATTCATAGGTAATGTAAGTCTTCCAGATTTTCCTAGCATAGCAGAATTAGGATTTCCAAACCTATCATATGTGAATTGAACATCACCAACTATACCTATGCTATGATTATTTGAACTATGATCTTGTACTGAGCCATCAAATTTCAAATGAACTAATGGTAATGTCTGTGCATAAATTTGTGTTTGAATAAACAGTATTAGGAGAATAAGTGAAGATAATTTCATGCTTATATTCAAGAATAATTAAAATTGTTTATTACTTATCGGCAAATATATTTAATAGACTAAGCGATTTACTTACGAGTTTATTTGGAATTGATTACAGTCCGTTTTTTTTCTGTCCAGATGCATTTACTCTAACTTACTATGGTTAATGAGAAAATATTTAATAAATCATTACTAATAAATGACTTAGGTGGATAAAAGTATAAGTCATAATTTTTTTATTTCACATAACCCCCAACTCCCACACACCATCACTCAGCACCCAGAAAATAGCGCCCCTCTACAAGCCACCAAGATACTATCGGGTGGAGGTGATTTTTTACGTGCCTTAGAAAAAGACCTGACTCAAGCCACCCATTCCATTGACATACAAGTCATGTCCTTCGAGGCCGACCAAGCTGGGCATCAGGTTGTGGATTTGCTCAGTCGTCACCCTCATCTCCAGCGCCGCCTACTTATCGATGCCTATTCTACAGCGGTGGTCAATGATACCTGGCTGGCCAAACCCTTCGGTTCAACCCGGTGGAAAACCGCTCGAAAAGAAGCTCGTCAACTTTGGTCGTTATTTCAAAAAGCAATGAGCAATGGAATTGACATACGCTTCACCCAGCCTTTAGGACCTCTTTTTCTAAAATACCCTTTTCGAAACCACAAAAAGTGTGTGCTCATCGATCATAAAGTCAGCTATGTGGGAGGCATCAATATTACCGATCATAATTTCGGTTGGAATGACCTCATGATTCGCCAGCAAGTTGAACCGCTAGCTAGCGCCTTACAGGACTCATTTAATGCAGACTGGCAGGCAGGATTTTTGCCTAAAGCATTGGTAACAGATTTGCCCAACCAATTGCCCCCAGAATTGCCCACAGATTTGCCCAAACAACTGACCAAACAATCACAAAGCTCCGACCTAACCACGACCAAAACCCAACCAGCCACAAACCCACCACCAGCATATCAACAAATCGACCCCAACACCGAGCTCTACCTACTCGACGGACTATCCACAAAAACAGCTTATCGTCAGCTTCAACAAACCGTTGAACAGGCTAGACGGGTTGAAGTGTTCTCGCCCTATATCTCATATCCTATGCTAGATTCGGTCGCCAAAGTGGCCGATCATACGGTTTGGATGCCGGAGCATAACAACAAGCCATTAATTAATCTTCTGAGCCACTTGCCCAGATATCGCTCGCTCAATATTCAAAAAATTCCTGGATCTCCCGAAGAAATGCTCCACGCTAAGGTGATGATCCTCGATGAGGAAACCGTACTCTATGGCTCAAGTAATTTCGACGTGGTAAGCTACCTTTTTGAAAAAGAAATGGTTATTGTTAGACGCGATAAAGAGCTGGCCAATAGGACTCTAGGTGCCCTTCGGCCCTAAAACCTCGCACTCAAAATCCAGCAAATATACCTTATATATAGGGCTCAATCGCATAAAAACGCACATTATACCTATGTCTGCCCCCTTATTTAGCACCTTTTTTGCCGATTACGATCGTTCGATTAAAAATCGAATTGTTGAAGAAGGCTATGATTTGTATTTCAGCCGGCCATTGGGATTTATCTTTGCCAAATGGCTATCGGCTCTCAAATTAACTCCGACCAATATCTCGGCACTCGGTATGCTGATCGGGGTTTCGGGTGGAATCATGTTTTCTCAGCAAAATGTACTCTTCTACACTGCTCTTGGCGGGCTTTTAGTTACGTTTGCGGGAATTCTAGACAGCTCCGACGGACAAGCAGCCCGCCTCTACAATACCCACTCCGAAATGGGACGCTATTTGGACATGTTCAACGATATGTTGGTTTTTATCGCCTGTTATGCCGGGGGGCTTTATTACTTTGTGGACACCTACACCTGGTATGGCTTTTGGGGACTCGGGCTACTTTCCGGGTACATGCACAGCCTAAAATCCAACATTTACGAGTATTACAAGGGAGAATTTCTACACTTCTCTCTTACCGATTCCAAAAACCGGAATTATAGTGTGGACTACATCCGTGAAAATTTTGACCGAACCGGATTTTTAAGAACCATCACCTACCCCATTCTAGTAGACTATGTGAAGCGGCAAAACAAGCACAAATTTCGGGATGAAGCAACCACCGCCCTTTTCGAAAAAGCACGAGCCTACAAACCAGAAGAATTCAAAGACATTTATATCGAAGAATCCCGAAAACTACTCGCTCTTTGGGCTTGGGTATGCGGGTCGAATGTGATGCGAAACGGGCTCATTAT
>CAKZLH010000141.1 GCA_937125285.1 uncultured Balneolaceae bacterium
GTCTTTTGTAATACCTTTGACTCAAAAGTAGCGTGTTTTCTATAGCCCGCTCGAATTAGAATAACCGTGTCGATACCAACGGCTTTCATGGCATCGAAATCTTTAGCCCATTCATCTCTAGTCCAATTTTGACTGGGGATATCATGGGTAATTTCATCTAAAAAAGTGCCTTTCAGTTTGATCATTGGATTACAATATGCAATTTAGATTATGATGTATGTTGGTTTATGATTTGCTAAATAATGCATTTAAAAATCGGATAATCTCGATTCAAATACTACATATGCACATTATGATGATATACCAGGTATGCCCGCAATGAATTCATTTATAATTAAGTTTCTTTTCTGTATTTTGTGAAAATGTTATTGAGGTTCAGAACATATCTGCCTAATGAGAAGCGATTATTTAATGCATTACGAATGTTAATTTTCGTTTTAGGGATTGGTGCATTAAATACCGCCATTGCATTTGCCTGTCATCACACTAATGCCTCGAATGAGGAATCCTCAAGTTATAAAGACACTGAAAGTCTCACGGGGAAAACTTGGAGCTATGAATTCAGCTTCGACAATAGCTTGGGGAATTCTGTACAAATAGGTTCTGAAATTGTATCAATACAAAACAAAAATTGTTGCGATGATATGCCTCATTGTGATGGGCCCAGTATATGTGAGTGTAGTATTCCTTATACATCACATCCACACAAGGCGGTTATCCATACAATTTCACTTCTAGCACCTCCTACTATTGTACAAACTAGTAGAGCGCCTCCCATCTCAGATCGTCTTTTACCTCAAACAAAAGATACCCCTCCTTTTCTTTCTGAAGCGCTTTATTTAGCCTTCGATCAAT
Organism: uncultured Balneolaceae bacterium; assembly: GCA_937125285.1. Lineage (GTDB taxonomy): Bacteria > Bacteroidota > Rhodothermia > Balneolales > Balneolaceae > UBA1275. Next base: position 856 of record CAKZLH010000141.1, read on the forward strand.
GGCTACTTTAAATTTTAGTTGATTTTACGTCTAGGTAAGCTCCACCAAAGGCTTCCCCATTCATGCGGTAATCGTATAGTCCCCGCACTTATCAACTAAAATCCTATGTTTAAGAATTTTTATAATTACTCGTTATCACAACCTCTGATTCCCTTATTGGTATTTGGCCTAATAATAGCATGGGGGCTTAGTGTAACGCCTTTCGATTGGAATTATCCGTTTAAGGGCAATTCCGTTTCTGTTGACGCCATACCTGATCTAGGTGAAAATCAGCAAATCGTCTATACCGATTGGAGTGGTCAATCTCCTGAAGATGTAGAAGATCAAATTACCTACCCTCTGAGTAACTACTTTCTTACACTGGCCGGTGTTAAAGATGTGAGGGGCTTATCAATTACCGGGAGATCTACTCTGTACATTATTTTTGAAGAAGATGTGGATTTCTATTGGAGCAGAAGTAGAATAATTGAGCGAATCAATTCACTTCCTAAAGGAACTTTACCAGAAGGGGTTCAACCATCATTGGGCCCCGATGCTACTGGTTTAGGTCAAATCTTTTGGTATTACTTGGAGGGTGTAGACGAAGAAGGTATTGAAGTAGGTGGTTGGAGCCTAGAAGAGAAACGAAGTCTTCAAGATTACTATATTAAAACGGCTCTATCATCGGTCTCAGGAGTATCAGAAGTAGCTTCCATTGGTGGTTTTGTTAAAGAATTTCAAGTGGATATCGATCCACTGGTATTGCAACAGTATGGATTAAGTATTCAACAAGTGTTTCGCCGGCTAGAGCAGGCTCAGGCCGAAGGTGGCCTCAAAACTATAGAATTTAATCGCAACGAATACCTAATTCGAGGTGTGGCACCGGTTGAAGATTTAGAAGATCTGGCAAGGATTCCAATTCGAAGCATTAATCAAACCCCACTCTACCTTGGTGACATTGCAATTCTACAATACGGCCCATCGGATCGAAGAGGTGCTTTAGATGTTGCTGGAAATGAAGCAGTAGGAGGCGTAATCGTTGCTCAATATGGCGCCAACCCTAAAGAAGTCATTGATAATATTCACCTAAAAATTAATGAACTATCTACGTCACTTCCATCAAAAACATTGGATGATGGCCGTAAAGTTCAACTTAAAATTATCCCCTTCTATGACCGATCGGATGTTATTAACGAGACCATAGGCACATTAGAGCATGCGTTATGGCTTCAAATACTCATTACCATTGCTATCGTTCTATTGATTTTGAGAAGACTTCGAATCGCACTTCTTATCTCTGTGATGCTTCCAATATCTGTATTATTAACCTTTATTGCCATGAAATTGGCTTCTATTGACGCCAATGTGGTAGCACTTTCAGGGATAGCAATAGCGATAGGTACCGTAGTAGATATGGGAGTGATCCTCACGGATACCATCTTGCAGAAATTAGACAAGCAACAAATCTCATCTCATTCTTTGAAACTTAAAGATTTCCTGAAGAACAGATTCCAACTCGTTAT
>CAKZLH010000142.1 GCA_937125285.1 uncultured Balneolaceae bacterium
GGCAGGTACAATTTTGTACTCCTGCGGTATTTGTGGCAATCGCTGCTCCGTAGATGAGGTGTCTTTTTCTTTATTATCCATACCTATAATTTACCCAAATATACCCTCAAAAACTTTTTGTACCAATTCTACTTTCATAGAGGGTTTAAATCATGATTTATTCAGTATTGAAAATATAGATTTCTTCTGATTGATGCTCATTATTAAGGTGTTAAACTGAAACCTCACCAACTCACCAATACTTGCGCTTTAATCACTTGCTGCACCGGTCCCCTAGTTTGGTTTAGTCCATTCCCAATGCTTGGGGTATCCGGGTAGTTTCGCACGCTGTACTTAAATTGAACACTCAGATGTTGGCCAATGCTAAGAGTGCTTAGTATATACCACTGGTTTCCCCGCCCCTGCGACATGGGAATATAAAAAGCATACCTAAGGTCTTGTTCGTAGGTGTAGATGCGGGCGTCGTAGTCAAGGATGTTGAATTGAGTCCAACGCATATCTATGGTCAAGGAATGAGATTTTTTTACGGCCTTGTGAATTCGAAGTTCATGATAAAAGAGAGTGCCAATCGAGCTTGTTGTTTGATCTTTGATATTAAGTGCTGCAATGTTGTTTGGTTTGTTCAGTCGGGATTGGGTACGGAAGTTATAGTGAGTGAATAGCCGGCTGCGTATTCGTAACCATGGAGTGGGTTGAAGCTGGATTTGCGAACTGCTTTTGAATTTTTGGGTGGCTTCTGAGGTCTCATTTTTTTGGGACATGAGCACATTTTTAATGGCAATGAGCTCATTTGGCTGCCACTCTGAATCCAAGCTAAGTCGCTGGCGATGCTCTGGGTATTTCTGATTATAACCAGGTAACAGCCGCTGAGCATAATCTAGCTTTAGTCGTACTTCCAGCTTGGGCATCACGTCTATGGTAGCGGCTAGACTAAATCCTTTTTGGTTTTGTCCATTTGCAAATAAACCCACAGTTGAGCGCTGTTTGGTGCGCAGAGAAGGCGCTTGGGCCGCATCTGGAGCGAGGTAGAACACACTCTCGAGCACCCCCCAACTCTGCTCGCGCAGCCATTGGGCTTTGGCAAATAAGGTACTGGTATGTTGGTAGATTAATTCGGTGCTAAGTTGGTTCTGATGATGGCTTGTTCGGGCATGAAGTTGCCAATATGCTTTGGAGTGATTTGAAGTGCCAAGTTCTGAAGGCCACATACTCGTCTGCATGGGCTCCTTGAGGTTTTCTAGTTCATAAGCCAATCCAAGACTCCTCTGCCGTTTGAAATCCTTCAACTCTAGCGACCAACGCGTCATGGAAAAATTGTTCTCATGCGTAGCTTGCAAAGTCGTTAGCTCCACTAATTGTGGGGTATTCGGCTTTGATAATTGAACATGTGTTCCCCATCCTTTTACAGATGAAAGATCCGAAAAGCCGCTATAAGCCCGCAATCTAGAGCTAAAGGATGAGGGCTTGATATCCCCTATAATTAGGGATTTCAGGGTAATGGTATATTTATTTCGTTGCTGCAGGTAGAAATCACTTAGCCCGAAATGAGCACTCTTCGGTGCTAGAGTCTGTGAGGCGCCAACAGTCTTATCAAGGCTAAGATGCCATGATGCGTGAGATGAACTCCAGGCAATACGCTGCTTGGCTGCCCATGGCCCGGCGTCATAGCGGGGAATTGGAGATCTATGACCTTCGAGTGGCTCCAAAATTTTGAACTGATAACTGAGTAATTCGGTCTTAGCTCCATCAAACCAAAAAGGTAGCCGGCTGTAAAGCGCCTGAAATTGTTCTCGGCCAGTTTCAACCCGAAAAAAAGGGGCTAATAATTCAAAACGCTTGGGACCTATGCCGGGTACTTTAAGTAAGTCGTAGGGGGATTCGAAGGGCTTGGTGCGGCGGTATTCCAGGATTGCCGTGATGCTAGCGCGCAGATGGGGAAGCCATTCTAGCAGCGGAATAGCATAGAAATCGGCTATATTCGCCGTATTTAGGGCGATTGGGCTATATATATAAGGTATCAACTCCTCCCAAAGTGAGTGAGCAGAGAAGGAGTATGGGTTTTCCTCTAGGTCGGTGGGTTCGTCTAGAGATAGCCGGTCGAGCAGTTCTTGATATACGCGTTCCATGGCTTCATAGCGATCTTCATAGCTTAAGTTTTGGCCATAGATAGCGGGTGTACTATTGAGTGCGATGAGCCCAACTAAAAACGCTAGTAATGGATACCGCCTAGTCATTCGGTACCCTGAATTGAAGATCTAAAGCAGGGCTCCACCCCAGATGCTGGTGGGTGTATAGGGCTATATGAACGGACAGCTGATTTCGAAAGATGCCGATGCCGGAATAATATCTAAGTGGCATGAGGGACACTCCTGACCTGAGTTGGAGGCGAAGTGGGTTGTGCACATGGGTCGATTGCCAAGCCGTCCATGTTTGCGCCAAACGCAGGGTGATTGGGTAGGATTCCTCCCACTCAAATTGCATATAACTGATGGGTACATTAGGATTCGCGGGATGGTGTCGAAGGCTGGTTTTCAGGCGAATGGGAAGTCGTTGGAGGCGTGATTGATTTTTGTAGATTCGGGATTCGGTGCTGCGCCAATGACCTCGAGCTAGATTATCAATGGAATGATGTAAGCTGAGCGTTTGACTAATCCTTGTTTGCAGGCTGAGATTGAATGACAGGGCAAATAAGCTTGAGTAAGGACGTGCAAAGCCCATTCGCTGAATATCCGTTGCGAGCCCCACCCTTAGCATGGGCCAGGCGCGAGCAAGCGTAAAACGGAAGATCGAGTGACGCATTTTTTCATCGCCCGAATCATAAAATCCAAACCCCAAGGCTAGCTTCGATGGGTACGGGAGAACATAGGCGAGGCGATGCTCTTGAAGACTTTGGAGTTGATAGGGCTGATGAATGAGAAATCCTACACCATGATGGCTGGGTTTACGGCTGATTTGATTGTTTAATTGGTTGACGCGTATGTAGTCGGTACTATCGAGCATTTGAGTGGGGTCATTCCAAACCGCCCAAACTCGGTCTTGTAAGCCCAACGAAACCCCACCCACCCCTACCGCCCCAGCCCCAACACCCACCTGTGCCACAAGAACCGGCTGGGAAACCACGATCATCAGCACAACCCAACCCTCAAACCTGACTCTCTTTTTCATGAACATTCTTGTATATTTGATATCATAGAATTTCAAATCATTGAAATACTCATTCTATTGACCCAAACGTCTAGCAAACCACACATTCAATAGAACTCTCTTTCATAGACTAGCTCATAAGCAAACCCTTACAACGGTATGCGCATTAAAAAGAACTTTTACATACTCATAGCCCTTTTAATGGTGCCTATCCTGACCTTTGCCCAGGAATTCAACTGTTCCATCAACATCAACGATGAGCAGTTGGATGGAACCTCCTACGACTATGTAAAGCAAACCCTAGCTACTGAATTGGCCTCTTACATTAATGACTACCGTTGGACCGATACCGAGGTGCTGGAGCATGAACGCATTAATTGCCAATTCAGCATCATTCTTACTTCAGCCAGTACCGATTACACCTATTCAGCAGAAGCTGTTATTTCTGCGCGGCGACCGATTTATGGAACCATGCAGGAAACTCCTTCCATCATTATCAGCGATCAAGCTTGGCAGTTTTCCTACCCCGAGGGGCGAAGCTTAGTGCATGACGAGTTAACCTTTGAGGCTCTTACGGGCTTCATCGATTATTACGCCTACCTGATGCTGGGCTATGATTTCGACAGTTTTGCCGAACTTGGCGGCAGCGATTATTTTGCCAAGGCGCAGGACGTAGTGGATTTGGCGCAAAGCTCCAATGCAATCGGTTGGGCGCGTTCCTCTAATAACCGGCGTAATCGTTTCACCTTGGTAGCCGATATGATGAACTCTTCGTATGATGATTTGCGCAAGGCCTATTATTACTATCACCGAGAAGCGCTTGACGGGTTTACCGATGACCCAGAACAAGCTCGAGAAGCCCTATTAGAAACCTTAGAGCTCATTCAAACCACCAAACGACGTTCGACCAGTAACTTTTTATTCGACTTATTTTTCGATGC
>CAKZLH010000143.1 GCA_937125285.1 uncultured Balneolaceae bacterium
TATTTCTTGGACAATGTAGCCGGTTGGATCTTAGAACTTGATCGAGGAGAAGGAATTCCATTCGAAGGGAATTATAGTTCTTGGTTAGAACAAAAAGCAAGGAGACTCCAACAAGAAGAAAAAGAAGAGTCACAACGTCAAAAAACACTTCAACAAGAGTTGGAATGGATACGGCAAAACCCTAAAGGGCGTCGTGCCAAGAGTAAAGCTCGTATTAATGCCTATGATAAGTTGCTCGAACAGCAGCAAGAAAAACGCCGAGAAGACATGGAGATTTTTATTCCTGCAGGCCCACGTTTAGGCGATAAGGTGATCATTGCAGAGCATGTACAAAAAGCTTATGACGAGAAACTCTTGGTGGAAGACATGAATTTTTCACTTCCTCCAGGTGGAATTGTGGGGGTAATTGGAGCAAACGGTGCAGGTAAAACCACCTTGTTCAAGATGATTACTGGTCATGAATCTCCCAATGCCGGTACCTTAACGATTGGAGAGACGGTTCAACTAGGCTATGTAGATCAAAAGAGACCCTTGGATCCCAATAAAACTATTTGGGAAGAAATCTCCGATGGTCAAGACCTGTTGGTTTTAGGAAATAGAGAGGTGAACTCAAGAGCCTATGTGGCTAGATTCAATTTCAGTGGTAGTGATCAACAAAAGAAAACCTCTCAATTGTCGGGTGGTGAGCGGAACCGCGTACATCTGGCCAAGATGCTCAAAGAAGGAGCCAACGTACTACTGTTGGATGAGCCTACCAATGACTTGGATGTGAATACCCTTCGCGCGCTGGAAGAGGCTTTACTGGAATTTGCAGGCTGTGTGGTGGTGATATCGCACGATCGTTGGTTCTTGGACCGGGTAGCCACCCATATACTAGCGTTTGAAGGCAACAGTGAGACCTACTGGTTTGAAGGTAATTATGCCGAGTATGAAGAAAATAGACGGCAGCGATTGGGCATTACCGAAGACCAACCCACACGTATTCATTACAAGAAGTTAATGCGCTAGATTAGAATTCCGCTTGGCATTGCTTACATTCATGGCTAACCATGTAAACAATGATTCAAAAAGCTCATGAATAGTACGCTAACCAAAACCCATAGCACCCCAACCGAGGTCTCAAAAGGTATGTGGTCTTGGGCTATGTTCGATTGGGCCAACAGTGCCTTTTTTGTGATTATTCAAACCTTTGTATTTGCGGCATACTTTCAGCGCTCAATAGCTGTGGATAGTATTACCGGTACCGAACAGTGGGGCAATATGGTGTCTGCGGCAGGTCTGCTTATTGCATTTACCGCACCGGTACTGGGGGCCATTGCCGATAAAGCCGGTAGGCGTAAACCGTGGATTGCCGCTTTTTCACTTATGAGCATAGTAGCCAGTTTTCTACTTTGGTTTGCTGAGCCAAGTACCGATTTCCTTATTTATGCACTAGTCATCACCTTTATTGCTACCGTCGGTGCCGAGTATGCGTTCATATTCTATAACGCCATGTTGCCGGACTTAGTCCCACCGTCTCACTTAGGTCGATGGTCGGGTTGGTCATGGGGAATGGGCTTCGCAGGTGGTTTGGTTTGTCTATTAGGAGCGCTTTACTTGTTCATCGAAACCGGTGGCTCTTGGTTGGGTTTGGATACCGAATCCCTTGAGCATATTCGAGCTACATTTGTATTTACTGCGGTTTGGTATCTCGTTTTTTCCATTCCTATGTTCCTACGTACGCCTGATGTTCCAAGTTCTGGCACACCAATCAAAGAGGTAGTGAAGCAAGGATTAAATCAATTGAAAAACTCGATAAAAGAGGCTAAAAATTATGCCAATATCTATCGTTTTTTATTTGCTCGAATGATTTATAACGATGCTGTTATACTGATTTATGCCTTTGGTGGTATATATGCCGCAGGTACCTTCGGAATGGATGAATCACAAATCATCATATTTGGAATTGGCCTTAATATTACCGCTGGTTTAGGGGCCGTAGGCTTTGCTTGGTTAGATGATAAATCGGGAAGTAAGAAAACCATCATGATTTCACTTATTGGGCTCATAGTTCCGGTTACGGCCATTTTGTTTGTAGAAGATATACTCTGGTTTTGGATTTGGGGCCTCATGTTAGGTATCTTTTTCGGTCCCGTTCAGGCCGCAAGTAGAACCTTAATGGGTCGACTGGCACCTGAAGATAAACGAACAGAAATGTTTGGACTTTTTGCTTTTTCAGGAAAAGCAACCGCATTTATTGGTCCAAAATTACTTGGGTGGGTAACGGTTCTATTTGCAAGTCAACGAGTAGGTATGTCAGTTGTGCTTGTACTACTAGCCGCTGGCTTATTACTCATGCTAAGAGTTCAAGAACCAACGACTCATCAACCGAGCACAAGTTAATTATGCAATTATCAGAACGTATTCACCCCAATGCTATTCCGGCGTGGAGGCTCCAATTCTCTTTAAGCGGACTGCTGCTATTTGTGCCGCCCGTCATATTGTATCTCATTCATTATAATGATGTTATTCGAATCGAATGGTCCATTGTCACTGGATTAATTGCTGTACTGTTATATAGTTTAGGTCTTTTATTTTGGCCCAAACTTCGCTGGTCTAGATGGAGTTACGAGGTAACGGACAAAGGAATTCAAATGAGAAGAGGCATTTTTTGGGTGAAACATACCGAGGTGCCCATTAACCGCATTCAACATGTCGATACCGCTCAAGGTCCCATTTACCGCTATTACCAACTGGCCGTAGTACGGCTTTCAAATGCGGCTACTTCACATGAAATTCCAGCTTTATCGGTAGAAGTGTCGGAGCATGTAAAAAATCAAATTACCGAAATGGTTCGCACAGCAAAAGAAGATGTCTGATTTCCATCGATTACATTGGGTATCCTCCATTACGGGTGTTTTAGGAGTGTTGAGGCAAAATCTGATTACCTTCGTATTCATTCTTATTGTAGGATCTAACAATTCAAGTTCCAGTCTGATCTGGATAATAGGTGTGGGTATTATTGCTGCCTTTACGCTGGGGATTCTTGGATGGCTCAGGTTTAGTTATCAATTATTGGAGGAAGAAATACACATAAAAAAAGGCGTATTTGTTCAGAAAAATTTATACATCCATCGCAATAGGGTACAGGTTACCGAAATTAGTGCGGGTATTATTCAACGAGCTTTTGGTCTGGTTTCACTATCCATTCAAACAGCAGGGGGAGGCAGTGAACGAGCTATCTTATCCGCCTTAAGTCGATCAGAGGCCACTAGAATAGTAAGGGTATTGAACCCAGAGCAATTAGAAGAAATCACCGATGAGGAAGGGACCCATCGCTCCGAGATAACAGAACCTTCATCTGCTTCATCGACTCAAACTAACCAAGATAAACTCTTTTCTCGGGTTGAAACTACCCATGAACCCATCTGGGAACTTTCCAATAGGCATTTACTTTACCTGGCCTTAACCTCTAGTGAATTTGGTATTATAGCTACTATAATTGGTACAGTCTTGGGTCAGCTTTCAGAGCTCATTACCGACGAGAATATTGAATGGCTAATTGATCGGCTTCCACTTATTCAACAACCAGGGCTTCCATTTATACTTTTTTCCATAGCTGCCATTATTATCATTTCTTACATACTTGCGATTGCGGCAAGTTATCTTCGTTATTATGGGTTTAGATTGGAGAAAAAAAATAATGAATTGGTGATTAGTAGGGGACTCCTAGAAAAGGTGTATACTCGGGTTCCCTATCACAGAATACAGGCAATTCGTTCAACCGAAGGTATCCTTAGACAACCTTTAGGTTTGGAATCAATTGCCATTATCAGTGCTGGGCATCAACAAGGTCAGCAGCAACGTTCGCTACTGGTGGCCCCTTTATTGCTACGCTCGGAGAGGGCCAAATTCTTTGCCCAGTTCTTTGACTCTTGGGAAGGGGTTGAAGGAGTGCCCGATGCAGCCGATTCAGATCATGATGGTGAATTGCAGTTAAATGAAACAACTACTACGGAACATTCTAGCTCTGAGCCTCTGACACTTTTTTCTGCTCAACCCCCTAAAAGAGCCTTATTGCGATACCTCAGAAGGCCAAATTATCTTTGGGTTGTTCCTATTATGATTATTCAACTGTGGTGGCAGCCCATCCTTTGGTTTAGTTTCTTGGTGGTTCCCTTTACCTTTTACGGCTGGATTAATTTTAAAGATTCCCGCCTATCTGCACATGAGAATCACCTATATATAAGGTATAGGGGACTGGCTAGAAAGCATCTTTGGATACCTAGGAAACGCATTCAATCCTTTTCAGATTCACAACATTGGTTCCAAAAGCGAAGAGATTTATACCATATTCAACCGAGCGTGGTTTCTGGTTCAGAAGAAATGAGTGTTACCCTAAAAGACTTTAGTGAGAGGGTTACTCAGAAAGTCTGGCAATGGTTTCATCGAACAAAAGAAACGTAGCGAGCTAGGCGATAAGAATGGTTGAAAGGACTTTTTTATGAAACTCTTTTGAAGCGACGTTTAGCCAAGTGCAACATCCAAAACCATCATCACGCTAAAGCCAATCATCGTACCTAGAGTCGCAATATCGGTGTTGCCATGCATCTGACTTTCAGGGATCAACTCTTCTACTACGACGTAAATCATAGCGCCTGCTGCAAACGCTAAAGCGTAGGGTAAAATAGGCTGAATTAATATAACAGCTGCGGCTCCTAATACGGCAGAAACAGGTTCTACTACTCCCGATAGTTGACCATACCAAAAGCTTTTTCCTGTACTCATGCCATCCCTTCTCAAGGGCATAGAAACCGCCAAACCTTCCGGAAAATTTTGAATACCAATTCCAATGGCCAGGGCTATGGCAGGAGCGAGTGCCAAAGACATATTCAT
>CAKZLH010000144.1 GCA_937125285.1 uncultured Balneolaceae bacterium
CGCGGAAACTATTTATACGTCTTTGGTCCCAATTATGAAACCAAAGCCGAAATCCATGCCTATCGCGCCATGGGTGGTGATGCCGTTGGCATGAGTACCGCCGCTGAACTCATGGAAGCTGCCCGTTTGGGCTTGCCTGCCGTAGGTATTTCCCTCATTACCAATGCCGCGGCAGGGATTACCGGAGAAGCCCTGAACCACGACGAAGTCAAAGAAGCGGCCAATGCACGAAAAGAGGATTTCGCTCGCTTAGTAAGCCGCTTGATTGTGGAGGATTGGGTTTAGGGGTTGGTCTAACAACCAAAAAACATAACTATTCGTCATTATAATGACTAAAAAGTATAACTATTGGTCGTTAGGTAATTAAATGGTATCTATTACCCAAACCTAGATCAAGCTAGTTCAATAAGCTCTAAGTTCACTTTAATATCCTTATATCTCTTATCTACATTGTTAACTACAGTCGTCAGTAATAAAGTATTTAAATGTCGATTGACTGTTTTGATGATTGTCTTTCGTTTTCTTGAACGGAAAGGACTTGAGTTATTGTCAAAAAATACCAACTCATCAAATTCACTTATGGTAATCTGATCACACGCTCGACTCTTTAATTCGTATACGACTTCCCAAACACGTTTAACATACTCATCCGTAACCGATATAGATTCACCATTCACTTGAATCTGAAGCCTGTCTTCATACTTCAGCAGTTTTATTCTTTCGCCTCTCTCCTTTGTTGCAACTCGAGGATACACTATAAACACAAAGAATAATAGACCTAGTAAACTAATGGCAATACCCAGATATACCCACCTTGGATTGCCCCCATCTTTAGCTACATAAGCATAAGTAGACACTTTCTCGAAGCTCAGGTCATCGCTTTCAAATCGTATTACATTTAAATTGGTCGTACTATTGTCGGCATCCTTAGTTATAAATAGCCATTCAGAAGAATCTTCAAGGTAAAATCCCGCATAAAAATGGTATCGATCAAACTCTGGTAACTCTAATTGATATATTTCATGATCCGATGAATTCATAAAATAGGTTCCATAAAAATAATGTAATCCTCGCTTAGCATCGCTTAGGTAGGTGTTTTGAATAAACAGCGGTCTAGGCCTTCTATTATCTATACCATCCGAATCGAACTGAAACCACCGATTAGATTCCCATTCATTTGTCTTAAAATCATAGGTGCCTGTATTATAAGCGACCTCTCCTGTGCCCATAACTAAATTAAATAAATATGTGGCTGTTTGGCGAGTCGAGTCGTACCAAACATCATGGAAATAGCTGTACTCATCATAATCTTCAAAATCTCCAGACTCAAGTAGCCATTCTGTTTTTTCGGTATCGTAATAGAGGAAGAGCTTTCGCATTTCCCAAAACCCGTAGCCTCCCCATGCCATGATGTTGTTTTTCACATCAAGAAATGCTCCGTGAGAATACATGATTTTACTAACATCCGTAGTTGAAACATGCTCGAGTGTTTGGTCATCTAAATCATACTGGTAAACTTGGCCCAAGCCAACTTCCCAGATGAGTAACGCGTTCTCATGATGCTTTCTTTCAATAAAATGATATTCATCAGATGCATCGAAGGTAAGAGTATCAAGTATCGTGTAGTCACCCTCCTTCGTTAGCAACGAAAGTGTACCCGTTTCGTTCTCCAAAAGGTACACACTGCCATCCATTGGATTCACAGTCGCTGAAATAGAGTTCAAATAGACATTTTTCTTATCGTTGAATTCTATTTCATAAATGCCATTTTGCTTTTTATTTACACTCCTATTTAGAACTTGCCCCTTTAATGCGGGAGCTAAGAGTACTACTTGTGTGATTAAAAATATATTAAATAGCCATCTACCGTAGCTTATGTTCTTTTTATAAAACATACTGAATACCTAACCTTTAAATGAATACCAAACCCCAATATATATCTCTTTAATTTTTTTTCTACTGCGTCGCAGCCACCCTTGGAATCGTCAAAATCGACTTCTGACGACCATCCAAATACCATACGCCTCGTTCATCAAAATAGGCATCTTCCTCTAACATAAT
>CAKZLH010000145.1 GCA_937125285.1 uncultured Balneolaceae bacterium
GAAGTATTAGGTAACCCCTAATACTTCACTCTTATACCCATAATATCTAAACTCTTCACCCTTCATCAATCCCATCACTTCGTTATACAATTTTGAGTATACCTTAAAATTTATTACTCCATCTTCTTGAACTCCACCAACTCTAATTTTTAACTCTTCACTTTTATCCTCTCTCTTTACACTAATTAAACTCCCTTCTTTTATACAATTCTTAAACCACTTTTCTATATCATTTATTTGTATACCATTATTTATTAAATCTTTCCACTCTTCCAAATCCTTTACTCCATTAAATAACTTCAATACACCTTCAACCCAATTTCCTATTCTCATAAAATCAATTTTAATTTTCTCTCTTTTTCCTTCATTCATTACCATAATTATACCATCATAAACAATTGCACCATCATATTTTATTTCATCATTTTTACCAACATACATCACCTTATTACCACCAATCCACTTAAATCTCTCTTCATTTTTTTTCTTTTTATCATCCCATACATTATATATATAATCACTCCAATTAATACTTATTTTACTCCTTTCCTCTTCAATCTTATCATTAACCAACTTAACTAATTCACTTTTATAATACTTTTTACCTATCACTAAATTTTCAAAAACACTATTTATTTTTTTACTCATATTTTATTAACTATTTAATTATAATTTTAACTGAATTATTAAAATAGATATTAGAAGTGTCAATAAGTGTCACACTTAGGAGTTAGTTTTAGAATAAATTAATTATTCAATCAGAATAGAAAGAGGAAAAAGAAAGGTATGTCACGATTAATGAGGAAATTTGGATATGACATTAGCAACGATAGGGTAAACGAGCTCACCAAAAAATACCATATAAATATGATTGCAGGGGAAGAGTTGGTGGAGGTAGTATTAGAAGATTGGGAGGATGTTGTGTTTACTATCCGGTACAAGACATCACATTATATTCATGATGTCCAGAATTTCGGTAATGTTGTGACGGCGAAACTAGTACCACTAGTTGAAGGCATGCGATTCGAAATTATCGAACCGGTAACCAAAGCAAATCATCCATGGTTAATGGAAAATGTGGTGGTAGGTGACGTACTGGAATATGAACCAAACAGTGTATATGGGTCTATTAACCGTTATCAAGGGTTATCTTTAAAAGTGAAAGAAGGGGTATCCCAGATAAATTTTAGCCATGTACGATGGGTGCCTAGCTAATCCTTATAATGTTCAAGCATTTCAGTTAAAAGACTTTTCATATGGGTGATGAGCATATCGGGTGCAAGAACTTTGCAGTTTTTATCTAATCGCATTAGCTCGCCGACAAATTCATAGTTGATGATCAACTTATATGAATAAGTAGAATATCCTTGTTCATCGGTATGTAATCGTTTTTGGCTAGAATGGATGGGGTTGTTTTGAATATACTCGGATAAGTATCGGCTAATAAGCTTGACTTTAACTTCTTGCACCTCTTTTGAACCATGAATATCTTTTCCAGAAATCCCAACGAGATTAGGATTGCTCACGGGATAATCATCGTCACGAGCAAATGTCAATTCATTTACTAGATGTAGATTTGTAAGCCGATCTAATCCATAGGTGCGTTTTTCATTTTTATCTTTATTTATCCCTTCTACGTACCAATTTAATTGATATTCCTTAAGGTAGTAGGGTTCTAATGTGACTTCAATTATTTTGTCACAACGATATTTCTTGTAATTAAAACGGATAGGGATTCTTTTGGTAATTGCCAAAAGAATACTAGATAGCACATTATTTACTTTGGTAATATTCTCGCGGTGTCTCGTATCATATATGACATTTTCTTCAAATCTCGGGTCATCATGAAAACCTAAAGTATATAGTCTAAAGTGTAAACTATCAAAATACTCCGCAAGAGATTCATTAAGCATAGATTGATCTTCAATATTGTAACGCTCATCGTCATATTTAATATCAATATTAAAATCTTGTTCTAGATGGGTTATTGCGCGTGAGATTGTTCTTATACTTGTAAAATCGTCGTACTCCTCGCGTAAAATTCTTTTTATTTCTTGTCGATTGGTTACTCGATTTCTTTTAATTAAGTCATATATAATGAATGCTCTTCTTGTTTTATCCATAATCCCACTAATTTGATTGTCTAAAGTTCAATGCATCCTTGTAGAATAACGCAAACTTATATTTAAGTAGAAAGAGCTTTATATGAAGCTATTATAAGCAGAAGGTATTAATAATCATCATAGTCGACTAATACTCCCTTTTCAATTTGCTCGATGGATTCCATTAGCCTATTTCGATTCGCTTTAGTAGATAATAGATACTCTGTTTCTTTTAATGAGTTGTACTCGTTTATAGACATGATCACAACGGCGTCTTCACCTTTGCTACTAGGTACTACAATCACTTCCATAGATTTTGAAACAAGGTCGAAGTACTTCTTTAAATTCTTGCGTAAAGTGGAAATGGTTATTGCTCTCATAATTATTTATAAGCGTTATTTAATACACCAATTTTGAATCTTTCATAGCCAGCCTCAAGTCTATCTCCTTTGGTAGTTCCTGGTTTACCGTAGCTTCTATCTTTGAACTGTTCAAGTGTAAGAAGCTTACAGTTTTTGATTCAAATCTTGTCTTCCGACAATTGCCATTATTTCTACAATATCCTCATTTACTTTAAAATAAATGCTATCAACTCCACAAACACAGCGTCTATAGTCTTTTTTTATATAGTCAACCGATTCAAATGAAAAAGGTCTCTGAGCAATAATTTCGAAATATTTAAAAAATGATTCAAAATGTTTGTCCGCTTGAGTCATTCCAAATTTTTTAACTCCATAATGATGAATCCGTATCAAATCATTTTTTGCTTCATTGCTTAATCTATATTTAGTCATCAAGCAAAGACTTTGATAGAGCTAAAATTTCATTTTTACTTTCACTCGTAAATCCGCCATTTTCGGCTTTTTCTAATTTAGCGCGAATCCAGTTAATTTGAACTTGCTGCTTTCTGGCTTGTCTAATCAAGTCATTTACGAGTTCACTCTTACTTGAATACTCTTTTTTATCCACTTGAGCTTTAAGCCATTCATCGTTTGGCTGAGTGAACGATATACTTTGCCTTGCCATAATATATGTTTTTGGTGTAAATATACACCAGATAAGAGTCAATTTCAAAATGTTGCCTTTAACGGTATGGCTATTTACCAGGTTGTGTGCCCATGCTCTATTTCTTTTAATGAATAGTAGCTTCGGATTTAATCAATCCGTTATTTATGACCTTGTTTTAGAATGGTTCCCAATTCGGTAAAGTCAACGTCTAAAAGCGCGGGTTGATCAAACTTGAAGCCACTTATGTGGCCTAGAGCATCAAATTCGAAGGTTATAAACCCATTTGGTACCCTAGGGTCCGTCCAGTTTATATCAAATGTATCGTAATGCCAATGCGTTAAGGTACCCGAAAATAAGGCGGTGCGGGAAAATTGTATGCGCAGGCGCCCATCATCCCGTGAAATAGTAATTTCACCATTCATTGCGTCGGTAAAGCGGCCTATATAGTCTTCTAAAGGCAGAGAGGGTGTAGTGTTTTGAATTCGGCCTTGTTGCCGTTCTGTTTTTCTAACAAATCTAATGCTATCGCTTCTTGAGTAACTCTCCTTGGCAAGTTGTGGAACCCCTAAATAATCATCGTCTTTTAGAAGTGTTCCAATGGTGCTAAAGGCGACGGCTAAAGATGCACTTGAGTAAGATGAGTTTGTAAGAACAATGACTCCAGTTTTGCTATTTTTTTCCATCATTAGTCGTGCGCTCATCCCGTCCACGCCACCGGAATGTTCAATGATGATGTGTTCATTTTTAGGGGTTAGCCACCATCCCAATCCATAGGATGTAAATTCGTTATGATAGGGTTTAGGAAAGAGTGAGTAATGGATTTGGGGTGTAAGTAGTTCATTGAATGTACGTTGACTAACGAGCGTATCCCCGTTAACTATTCCACTGTTTAACATGAAATTCATGTATTTGGCCATATCATTCGCTGAGGAATAAAATGACCCTGCTGGAGCCATGTTATCAAGTTTTTCTTGCTCTATGGGTAGTATACGCGAATCTTGATCTTTAATGTGTGCAATAGCAACGTTGTTATTAGCCTTCCGTTCTGCTTCGAGAATGGTTGTGTGTTCCATTTGAAGCGGTTCAAATATTCGTTGTCGAATAAAATCTTCCCAAGTACCGTCTATAACTGCTTCTACTACTTTAGATGCTACAATGAACATGGTGTTTTGGTAGGCGGGGGTAGTCCTAAATTCGCTTTCCGGCTTCAGATGTTTGAGTCCCTTAATTATTTCCTCCCGACTTCTATCCGAATGATACCAGAGCGTTCCACCACTCACACTTTTTAAGCCACTACGATGTGTGAGTAGGTCTCTGATGGTGAATGATGTGGTTACATACGGATCATATAGTTCAAAGTAAGGCACATAGGTAATAACCTTATCGTCCCAATCTATGATCCCATCATCTACCAACATGGCTAAGGCGACAGGCGTGAAGGATTTTGAAATGGAGCCTATAGCAAATAGGGTATTTGCATCTACTAGCCTATCGTTGTTTACCCCGAGAGATCCATATCCTTTGGATAGTAAAACGTCCCCATCTTTGACGATTGCAACGGCCATTCCTGGTGTTTCGAAATACCTGGCCATTTGACCAAATTCAGTGTCTAGAGAATCAATGGAGCTGATCTGTGCTGTTGTGCTTGTTGTTATGGGTAGAAACCATAGTAAAAACAGTAGAAGTGCTTGGATTCTCATGTTATTAGTAGCCCAGTTATTTCGTTGTTCCGTTTCATAAGGTTCAAGTAACCACTTAAAAGTGTTGCTAATTTATGAACATTGCAAGTTATTGATCAACGCTGGGAATATGGTCTTCCACGCAGCGTACCGATAAGAAATTGGTTTTGAAGTAACGAAGTCTACTTATTCCATCGTAGTCTGGTGTAATTGTTATGTACCAAGCAGTATTTACGTCCCGTTCAGTTGCCGTCCACCAGTACGCCCGCTCTTTGAGTTGATTAAACTGATTATTGAATTGGGGTTTGCCAATGGCACTTACAAAACCTCCAGGGACACCACCAAAATTAATTTCGTCAGTGGCATAATAGTTGTATGGCCAGACCAATTCATCGGTGGTCTTAAGTTTTGCCCCTGCTACATCAGCCCCACCCAGGTATTCTATGAGTTCGGACCAATCGGAATCGGTTGCAACATGCCAGTTAGAAGGGCAAAGATTTCTTGAGTCAGAAACAGCAGCCCAGTTATAGAGTTTACCATAGTTGGCTTCGTTTGTTGGGTCGTTTTGGTAATATAGCCAAGCTCCCGTATTCAAATCCATTAGGGCTTCAAGGTCGGTGGGGTTGATCACCGAATCTCCGTTAGCATAAATAGAACTGCGTAGGTTTTCGGCCATCCAACGTTGCCCATTTTCTAGATGTATCGTTTTGTAGGTATAATGGTCGAATGTAATAGTTGAATCTGGGTTTGTTGGCGATGGTTGCATCCATAGCGTCGAAAAGTAAATCAGAATTGTGGGTAGGAGATGGATATTGATTTCGACCATAATGATGGATTAGGAGATGGTTTATTTAATGGGGATCACATGAAATTACTGTATAGTGAATGGTGTAACAGTGAACTTTTGTTTAATGATTAACCCCTCATAACAATTAAAGTTTTATTGAGAGCTCAAGTTCTCCGCCTAGACCTAATTCAACTATTTTCTGAAGTGTTGAAAGACGAACTTCTTTTACATTATTCTCAAGTTTCGAAATGTATGATTTTGTGGTGCCAACTTTCTCTGCAAGTTGCTGTTGTGTCAATCCTTTTTTAAGCCTTGCTTCATGTATTAATACACCAATTTTGAATCTTTCATAGCCAGCCTCAAGTCTATCTCTTTTGGTAGTTCCTGGTTTACCGTAGTTTCTGTCTTTGAACTGTTCAAGTGTAAGAAGCTTACTGTTTGCCGTTTTCATATTGAACCTTAATTTTTAATGCTTTAGAAATTTCTTTTTTTGGTGTTTTTTGAGATTTCTTTTGAAATCCATTCATTACTATTAACAGTCGTCCTTGATCGAAAAAACAGAAAATTCGAAAGATATCATTGCCCTGCTGAACACGGATTTCATAAAGTCCATCAGTGTTCTCTATGTATTTAAGATAGGTATCTGGGATTTTCTGAATATCCTCTATCAATTCAAGTGTCCAGATAATCTTGTCTTTGACTTTATTACGTTGCTTCTCAAAGAAGTCTTGAAAATAGTCTTTATATAATATGACAGATCGATACTTTTGCTTTACTGTCATTAAAAAACATAAAAATTGTTGCCATATAGTGCAACTTTATAATGATATTTTTAGGATATTATCTCATTAATCATGTTACACCTAGTTTTAAAGATCAGAGTTTAAAACCAACCTATCCTTACACCAATTTTGAAACAAAGTAGAACTGTTGTGGTCTAGTAGAGGTTTTTTAAGCTTGAAGTAGCTGGTTTTGGGTTTTTTCAACCCGAGAAAAAAATAATCCAGAATACCGCGCTGAGGTAGGTCCAGTAGAGGCCCAGCAGAATGTGAATGGTGGTTTCGAAGGTTTTGCCTTTCCAGAGGTCGGGGGAGAAACCGAAGAATTGGATGAGTAGGCGTAGTGTCCAGAAGATAGCCAGGCCTAAGCTAAGGGTTCGGCCGAGTGGGGTGGCGATGAGTTCTTGGGCAGAGCTGAGGCAGAGTAGGCCAATGAGGAGAACGACGATGGCAATGAAAAAGGTGTGTACCTGCATGAGTTGCCGGTTGATTAGGCTGAGCAGGGCGAGCTCTTTTTTCCACCCGAAATACCATGGGAAGATGATATGGATGC
>CAKZLH010000146.1 GCA_937125285.1 uncultured Balneolaceae bacterium
CGATGATAAAGGATAGTCATAATGCATTTGATGGGATAAAAATGACTCAATCGCATTTCCATTGATATGAATAGAAGTTAAACTGGCGTCAGAAGAAGCCGATGCTTTTGTAAACTCAATCTCATACCGTTGCGTGGTTTCTCCATCCTCTGCCACAACATCAATGACGGTCGTTCCAGGAACATCCAAAGCAGGAGCTATGGTGTAAAGAGCAGTTGTATCCGTTACAAATACTTGAACTAATGGTACTTGTGAGGCATTGGATGCAAGTTGATAGGTGTAACTTAAGCGTTCGGGTGTGAAATTTGCCAATGCTTCACCATCAATGTATATGTCACTTAAAGTAGCATCGGAGCTTAGATTTTGCTCTCCTTTATAGAAATATAAGTTGTCAATATATAAGGTAGGTTTATCACCTCTACCCGCATCATCGAACTTAAATTGAAACACCTCATTTAGGTTTACTACTCTAGAATAGGAACTGAGTGGGATATCATAACTTCGCCAAGTGCTTTTGACGATGGGTAAGGAAACAGGCGTTTCGAGTGGACCTGGGCTGATAATTGACAAATTGACCCCGCTTGCATCTGGGGTCCAAAGGTCTACGTGTAGGTAGTCCATACCACTCACATCCACACGACCACTGAGTTCGGTGCCCTGATAATTGAAGTCGTCATACTTAAGCACTAATTCATCGCCGATAGCATATTCACTCACTTTGGTGCTTTGGCTCCAATTTGGGTTGAAATTTGTATTCGCTCTGTTTTCATAAGCTGCGCTATAAATTGAAATAACATCACTTTGATTTCTAGCGGGTGGAGTTGGAGCAGGTTCCTGTGGTACCGAAACGGTTAAAAAATCAACCGTATATCTTTTTGTAGTTAATCCATCTGGGGCGGTGGTTTCTATGATAGCTTGCCCAGGTATTTGAGATGCTTGTTGAATAGTTAATTGCGCATGGTTATTACTAAGTGTCGCTGAGATTTGGGGGACAGAGCTCAGATTACCAGCTAATTCAACTACATAGTTAAATGTGTTTGGATCAAAATTAATCAAAGACGTACCATCTACGGTAAGGTCAACTAAATATCCATCAAGGCTATCGGGAGTTTCGCTCCTATAGAAATAGATGTTATCTAAGAATATGGTTGGGGAGTTTCCAGCACCGCCATCATTGAAAGCCATTTGAAATAACTCATTTAGATTAGCATTAGATGAAAACTCGGATAACGG
The DNA here is from genome assembly GCA_937125285.1 of uncultured Balneolaceae bacterium. Taxonomy (GTDB): domain Bacteria; phylum Bacteroidota; class Rhodothermia; order Balneolales; family Balneolaceae; genus UBA1275. The sequence continues at coordinate 1,234 of CAKZLH010000146.1, forward strand.
GATGTCAAAACCTATCCATTCATTTTGATTAATGGCCAATGATCGTGATGCAATTTGGGGCCCAGGAGAAATTAACTGCAGTTCTAAGGCCGTAGCGTTGGAAGTCCAAACATCGATATGTACATACTCCATCTGCGAAACATCTACACTTCTTCCCAATTCTATACCTTGATAATTCAATCCTGAATATTCAAGAACGTTGTTCTGCTCTATGGAAATTATTTCAACTTGGGTGGCCTGATTCCAATTCGCGTAAAAATTTGTATTAGCAACATTTTTGAAACTGTCACTAAATACGGACAAAACATCAATTGGTTTGTGATCTGGAGTAGTGCTAGCACTGTCGGGTTGCTGTGCAAAAGTTGCAGTGGTAAGAAACAGTGTAAAGATGAAAACGATTCTCATAAATTTATATGGGTTATTGGGAACCTATGGAAGCC
>CAKZLH010000147.1 GCA_937125285.1 uncultured Balneolaceae bacterium
AAGCCTAATGTGTTAACCGATCACCATGAAATGGGCACCAATTCAACGTTCTTTTTTCAACCAGGTATTCCAAGCCGAACCCACCCGCTAACCCCAAAAAGCAATCAAGATCTTACGGCCAGTATTGGAGAATACCACGCCGATGCACTGGATCAGATTCAATCGCTGTATTACAGTAAAGAAAGCTTTGATGATTACTACTATGGAAAAGGGTCTACCTATCCAGATGTTCAGGGCTCTATAGGTATTTTGTTTGAACAAGCCAGCTCTCGGGGTCACGCACAAGAAAGCGTGCATGGGGTACTCAGGTTTCCTTTCACCATTAGAAACCAGGTTACCGCATCCTTTTCAACTTTAAAGGCTGCTCATGAGTTACGCACAGAGCTCTTGGAACACATGAGGGTATTCTATAAAGATGCGCAAGCAGCTGCTAGCCGCTCCTCAATAAAAGCGTATGTTTTTGGTGAGGAGGAAGATCAAGCGCGAAGTTTTCATTTAGCTGAAATGCTACACCGCCACGAAATTGAAGTCTATACCTTAGCTAAAAATATCTCAGCGAATGGCGAAACCTTTGAAGCCGGTAAAAATTATGTAGTCCCCACAAACCAGCGCCAGTACAAATTAATAACAGCATTATTTGAGAGAAGAAACACCTTTCAGGATAGCTTATTTTATGATGTATCTGCGTGGACCATGCCCTATGCGTTTAATTTACCGTTTGCAGAGCTTGGAGATCGACAGTTTAACCCTTCTCTTTTAGGTGAATCATTCAATGGGGTTTGGGAGCCTTCTTCAAGCCTTGTTGGTGGAGAAACGACCTATGCCTATGCCTTTGAATGGGATGAATATTATGCCCCAAGAGCGGCGTATCGGCTACAAAGCGCGGGCGTAAAATTGAAAGTTGCTAGCGCTCCTTTTTCGGCCGTAACAGAAGTTGGGGTTACTAATTTCGATTATGGAACCATTATGATTCCTTTGGGTGTACAAACCGACCAGCAAGCCGTACACGACCTAGTAAAGGAGGTGGTTTCTGAGGACGGTATTACCGTGTTCAATATTTCAACCGGCCTTTCGGTCGGCGGAGTTGACCTTGGAAGTAATCAATTCCAATCGTTAGAGATGCCTAGAGTTGCGGTTATTGGAGGAGAGGGTACCAATTCTTATGAAATAGGTGAAATGTGGCATTTGATGGACCGCCGATATCATATGCCATTAACCATACTTGATAAGGCCAACCTTG
>CAKZLH010000148.1 GCA_937125285.1 uncultured Balneolaceae bacterium
AAGCCTAATGTGTTAACCGATCACCATGAAATGGGCACCAATTCAACGTTCTTTTTTCAACCAGGTATTCCAAGCCGGACCCACCCACTAACCCCAAAAAGTAATCAAGATCTTACGGCTAGCATTGGAGAATACCACGCGGATGCGCTGGATCAGATTCAATCATTGTATTACAGTAAAGAAAGCTTTGATGACTACTACTATGGAAAAGGGTCTACCTATCCAGATGTTCAGGGCTCAATAGGGATTTTGTTTGAACAAGCCAGCTCTCGGGGTCACGCACAGGAAAGCGTGCATGGGGTACTCAGGTTTCCTTTTACCATTAGAAACCAGGTTACGGCTTCTTTTTCAACTTTAAAGGCTGCTCATGAGTTACGCACAGAGCTCTTAGAACACATGAGGGTATTTTATAAAGATGCGCAAGCCGCGGCGAGCCGCTCCTCAATAAAGGCATATGTTTTTGGGGAGGAGGAAGATCAAGCGCGAAGTTTTCATTTAGCTGAAATGCTACACCGCCACGAAATAGAAGTCTATACCCTAGCTAAAAACATCTCAGCGAATGGCGAAACTTTTGAAGCCGGTAAAAATTATGTAGTCCCTACAAATCAGCGTCAGTATAAGTTGATAACTGCAATGTTTGAGAGAAGAAACACCTTTCAGGATAGCTTATTTTATGACGTGTCTGCGTGGACCATGCCCTATGCGTTTAATTTACCGTTTGCAGAGCTTGGGGATCGCCAGTTCAATTCATCTCTTTTAGGCGAATCATTCAATGGCGCTTGGGAGCCTTCTTCAAACCTAGTTGGAGGAGAAACGGCCTATGCCTATGCTTTTGAATGGGATGAATATTATGCCCCTAGAGCGGCGTATCGATTACAAAGCGCAGGTGTGAAGCTTAAAGTTGCAAGCGCCCCTTTTTCGGCGGTTACAGAAGCAGGGCTTACTAATTTCGATTATGGAACCATTATGATACCCTTAGGTGTGCAGGCCGACCAGCAAGCTGTACACGACTTAGTGAAAGAAGTGGTTGCTGAAGACGGAATTACCGTATTCAATATTTCAACCGGCCTTTCGGTTGGCGGAGTTGACCTTGGAAGTAATCAATTTCAATCTTTAGACATGCCTAGAGTTGCGGTTATTGGAGGAGAGGGCATTAACTCTTCTGAAATAGGTGAAATGTGGCATTTGATGGACCGCCGATATCATATGCCATTAACCATACTTGATAAGGCCAACCTTG
>CAKZLH010000149.1 GCA_937125285.1 uncultured Balneolaceae bacterium
GATGCCGAAACTAGAGATTACGCAAGAACTATTTGTCAACATGGAAGTATTTGAACTATTAAAAACCATCCTCATTTTTGTAGGAGCATTAATGATCCTAGTATTCATTCATGAACTGGGCCATTTTTTAGCTGCTAAATTATTCGGAATGAGGGTTGAACGATTTTCCGTTGGATTTCCTCCTCGAATATGGGGTTTCAAGAAAGGAGATACCGATTACTGCATAGGGGCCACACCATTGGGTGGTTATGTGAAAATATCAGGAATGGTCGACGAGAGTATGGACACCGAACATCTTGCACAAGAACCCCAACCATGGGAATACCGTAGTAAACCCGTCTGGCAGCGTATGGTCGTAATAACGGCTGGGGTTATATTTAACATGATTTTGGCTTTTTTCATCTATACTGGAATGAATTGGTCTCAAGGTAAACTCAGTCTGCCCATCGATCGAGTAGAGGGCTTATATGTTCCTGAGGGGAGTTTATTAGAGCAGGTTGGTTTTCAGACCGATGATCGCATTTATGGGGTTAATGGGAATAGAGTCGATGCTTTTGAAGATTTGGTATCCATATCCCAAATAACCAGCTCCAATCTAAACTATCAGATTATTAGAAACGGGAGTAGTATGGATATTTCTGTACCCTCCAGCATTCTAGATAGCCTTCAAGAGCAAAGTTTTTTACACGGTATGCATGTGTATCCTCCCATTATTTCTAGTGTGGCTTTAGGTTCTCCTGCTGAAGATGCGGGCCTCAAAGCAGGTGATCGCTTTGTTTCAGCCAATGCTACTTCCATCAATTATTGGTTACAATTAACCGAGTACATTAGAAGTAGTACGGGTGATATTACTTTTGTTATAGATCGAAATGGCGATCAGTTTGAAGTGCTCATCACCCCGAATGATGACCGAACGATTGGTATTGCCATGCCTAGCTTAGCACAATCTGGAGCTGAATCCATTGAATTAGGCTTTATAGCGTCAATTGAGGAAGGTTGGAATCAGGTTGCTGAACAAACCATGGGCATTATCGGTGGATTTTCTAGAATGTTTTCTGGTGATATTTCGGTTCGTCAAAATTTAGGCGGTCCCATTGCCATTGCGAGCTTAACAAAACAAGCGACTGACCAGGCTGGTTGGATTGGATTTTGGGAAATAACGGCCTTATTAAGTATTACATTGGCAATTATGAACATATTACCCATACCTGCCCTAGATGGTGGGCATCTCGTATTCTTAATTTATGAAGGTATAGTAGGTAGAGAACCCACAGAGAAGGTTAAAATTGCCGCTCAGAATTTAGGCTTTGTTCTAATACTTTCACTTATGGTGTTTGTGATCTTTAACGATGTATTACGTCTATTCTAATGAAAATAGCTAAAGAAGGTTTCCCCACCATTGCCCTAGTTGGAGTGGTTGTAGGCTTTATTTGCCTACTTTCTTGGTTATATCTCAATCAATGGGTAGCTACAGGGCTTAGTCTTCTTTTAGCACCCATTTGGTTCTTAAGTATTTATTTTTTCAGAGATCCCGAGCGTAGTTTACCCTCACATATCGGAGCAAACGACATCATTTCCCCGGCCGATGGCAAAGTGGTGATTGTAAAAGAAGTGGAAGAGTCTGAGTATATAAAAAGTAAGGCTATTCAAATAAGTATCTTTTTATCCCCGCTTAATGTTCATATTAATAGAAATCCTTTATCCGGTTCACTTGAATATCTTCATTATATGCCGGGTAAATACCTCATGGCTTGGGACGAACGAGCATCTATGGATAATGAACAGGCAAAATTTGGTGTAAAACACACTTCAGGGCACAAAGTCTTATTTCGTCAAATTACAGGTTTTTTAGCCAGAAGGATTGTCTATTATCTTTCGGAGGGAGATCAGTTGGATAGGGGTGAGCGCTTTGGGCTCATGAAATTCGGGAGTAGAATGGATGTAGTTGTACCTATAGACTCTCATATACTAGTAAAAGAGGGGGATAGTACAGTGGCTGGGGTATCGTTAATAGCTCAATTACCCAGCTCATGAAGTACCCCATAAAACATCGATATCAAAGCTTTAAGCAACAACGCTTAGCGAGAAAAGATGGAAAACCGCCAGTAAATAAAAGAATTGCGGTACCTAGTTTCTTTACTCTAATGAACTTATTCTCTGGCTTTCTGGCTATCGTAGCTATTTCTGAAGAACAATTATTTAGAGGGGCCTGGTTCATCGTAGCGGCAGGATTCTTTGATGTACTCGACGGTTATGTAGCACGCTTAGCCAATGCGGATTCTGACTTTGGTATTGAATTAGATTCACTCAGTGATATCGTTTCCTTCGGAGTCGCGCCTTCATTTTTAATGTACAGTTTTAGTCTACAAGAGTTTCAATTTTTAGGCGTACTCATTAGCGCTGTACCGGCATTATGTGGGGCGGTTCGTCTGGCTCGATTTAATGTGAATACACGTTTAGAACCCAATCAACATCATTTCACGGGCTTGCCGATACCATCGGTCGCCATCATTTTGGCTGCATTTTATCTGACCTTCAACAACGAATTAGCACTTTTCGAGATCTTCAGAAATGGTGTAAACAGCATTGTAGCACCTTTAATCATCCTCTTATCGGTACTTATGCTAAGTACCTTACCATTTGACAAAGTGCCAAAAATGGATCTCAAATCCTTCAAACAGAATGGGTTTAAATCGTTCCTATTTGTCTCTTACTTTGTTTTAATTCTGTTATTTAGAGAATTTGGACTCATGCTGGTCATCCTCATTTACATAGTCAAAGGTATCTTTGACGGGATGAAAACGTATTTTTCAACCGATTATACGATGGTAGACCGCTAAGGTATCACTAGCTACTTTTTCCCATGTGTATCGGGATGAAATAGTGCTTCTTGCTTTCTCATCATCCCGTTCAAAAGCTTCTTGAATGGCTTCCACAATGCTTTTCCCCGAATAAGGATTCAGATAAGACGCTCCATTGCCAAAATATTCCCTTGTTCCTCCACGCTCAGTGATGGCTATCTGTGCACCCGCCAATGCAGCCTCCATAGCGGCAATGCCAGGTGTTTCAAAAAGAGAGGGTAATACAAAAACATTTGCCGCTGCATAGGCCGATGCTAAAAGAGGGTCATCATGATCAAGATTTGGAATATGTAGTACCTGCTGTTCCTTCATTAGCTTTTTACATTCGGAAGAATACACATCATTCCCTAAATCGCCAATAACCACAAGTCGTGCCGGTAAATTTGGAGCGACTTCCAGTAATTTTTTGACATTTTTTCGGGTTGAACCTGCCTGTCCCGCAAACAATATAAAAGGTTCTGAACCATAGGATTGCTGGAAAAGGGCTGCATCAGCCGTTAAAAATCTTTGCTCAACACCATTGTGTATGACTTCCATCCGATTAAGGGGGATATCAAATAACTGATGAACATGTTCACGTTCATCCAATGTATTAGGAACCAAGAAATCGGCCAGATTACATAGTTCTGATTTAAAATAATACTCCGATTCGTAGCCCAACAATAGGGGATGTAGCAACCGCTCCAACTGAATCTTTCGTTTGGTTCGACTCACCGATTTAGGAGAAAAGAATACAGGAGATAAAACGAGGGGGATTCGTTTGGTTGATTTCCTTTGATATGCTTTCCATTCAACCAGAAAAGCACGATGTTCTGGACTAGCCACAAAAATATGCAATAGATCGACATTGTTAAGATCATCAACCGATTCAATCCATTGTATACTAAGTCCTAAGTTCTGAAGATGATGTGCCGTCTCAGTGGCCTGTCGACGCACGCCACCATTAACCACTTTTACACTAGAGGGTATTAAAAATCCTATCCTCATATTCGTATTCTATTTCTGTATTGTATCAGAGATTCTTTCCAAAGTTCCCATGGCTTAGAGAAGCGTTGCTCTAAAAACCCTTTGTTTACCAAGCTTTCCGTGTGCGGCTTCCAATACAGGCTATGCTTTTGTTCTTCTATCTTTACGCCCGACTTAGCTTGTTCCTGGTAGATCAGAAATCCACGGTCATGGTCTGTTTTAATGAGTAATGGGAGGTCTCCATGAATCTCACCTGCTATGATTCCCTGTGATACTGAGTACTCCAAGCGATACCGTTGTTCGCTTCTTTTTATCCAAAATTCTGCCCATTCATCGTACCGTAGCCAGTGGATTCCCTTCTCATTTGCATACTTCATAGCGAAATCTAGTGCGTTGGCACCAGGTTGTAGTGGATGATGATACAACATGATGGGTTGCCATTGGGCTATTTTGGCATCTATTATTCGCTTGAAATACTCCTTAAAATCTTCTGTTGTTGCACCATAACGATGAAGGCTCCCGGTACATATAGGATGCATAGGGATTTGCAGATGTTTATTACCCTCCACAAAGTAAGGAAAGCCGTCATAGCCATGAGTAAACTCAGAACTATAGGTAAAGGGGTACTTATCCAGAACATTAGATAGGGTTTTGCTCCAGATGCCATAGGGAGCCGCGTATCCCTTAGCCTCTAAACCCTGTTCCTTCATGGTTTCATTGGCCTGTTCTATATCTTGATATAACTGATAACTTGAATCGATATGAGCATGTTGGTATCCATGTATGGCGTATTCATGGATAGCATACTGTGAGAACCATGATAGCCAGTCTTCATGAGCCTGTACATGTAAAAAATTGCTGAGCTTTGCACCATTTTTCCCTGCCAACTCAAACAGCTCGTGCATACTCTTTTGGGTACCAAAATCGGTATCTATCCGGAGAGTGATAATGGGCTGTTCAGTGGGAAAATACCAGTTTTGAATCCATGGTAGATTCATGGAAAAAAGCACTTTCTCAAGACCAAATTGAAGTAAGTCTTGGAGTTTTTGCCGGTGAACTTGGCTTACTAATTCATTGGGATAAAAATCTAAATTAGATGGGAATCTTTTTCTTGTGTACCCCGTACGTTCTAAAGGATTTTCGATAGGGAACCCAAAATACCCGACGCCACTATTTTCTAAGTAGACGGCAGAATGCAAGTGTTCATCCTGATCGTATAATCTTATGGTTGAATAGACATCTATGTAGGAAAATGACTCTAGAGGGGTCCCTAGTAAATCATCGCTCATCAATGATCGGCGTCGTATATCTTTGGGTTGAGAGGCAAGGGGAACAATGCCACTTTCAAAGGTATACAATACCCCTAAAAAATCATGTTCGTAGGTTAAGGAAGATCTGTTTTCGGCTTGAAATTTAACCAATTCATGCGTTTCACTATTATTTAACGCCCGATGTACTATAATGATAGAATAATTAGTTGGGTCGCTTGGAAGTGTATTTAAGGCCTCAACACGAATCCCAAGATTCTGAAGCAAGTTTTGCAAACCAGGTTTTAAGCCTAAAACTCCTATGGTTAATAACTTATTCTTCATACTCATATCACTCAGGAGCTTGAGGTTTATGACGCAAGAGACTCTTAATAAGGGCAATATCAGAGCTTCTAATGTCCTTATGCAGCATTGAGCTTATAACCGTCAAAATAAAGCTGAGCATACTTATGAGCTCATGAGACCATGAACTTAGAACCATAAGGCCTATATAACTACCTAATCCAATACATAGACTTAAATACAAACTAGATAGCTTCAAATTTATGGGTTCAAGTGTTTGCTTTTTTAAGGTTAGTCTAAAGTAATAGTAGCTAAAGCCCATAATGATTCCCTCAATCAAACCAATTAATATAATAGGTATCAGGGTATCCTGAGCAAAGACATAAGTAGATATTACAAGAATAAGGGCTCCAATGCTACCTCCTAAAACGTTGGCTTTCAAATAATTTGACTCCGCGTCCATGGCAATTAAGGAGGTAGCAAAAATACTATTCTGGAAGGTAAAAAAGATGATGATGGATAGGAGTTGAAGTAATAGGGTGCTCTCTTGATACTCAGTACCGTAAATGAGCGCTATTAAATAGGGTGCTAGATATACGATAGCAAGTGTACCATATAGACCTATAAGTGAATGAAAACGAAAGCCATTGGACAGTATAGAGGTGATTTTTGGTGAGGATTGACTCCACATCTTCGATAAATTAGGCAAAAGTATTTGCACCAACACTCGATCGATTATCATAACAATTAGGAGTATTCGAAGTGCGGCCCCAAAAAGTCCTACAAAGGCCTCTGTATAAAAATAGGCGAATACTAATGGAGGGAATAGAATAATCACCTGTGTCGCCAACCATCCTAGTCCTAGCTGAATGGATTGGGAAAGTATGCTCAGCATAGCACTAATTGTAGGATATTGCCACTTTATATAGTGTTTACGAAATGCGATAATCCATAATAAAATAGCACTTATGGTTATTGCAATTCCATAGAAGTAGGCGGCACGTTCGATTTGTAAAGTGTTTGATAGACCAAAGATCACTAAGAAGAAAAAAATCGATGTCTGTAACACCTTCACTATTTGAAGAGTAGCGAATTCTTGTTTGCCAGAAAACATCCACTCTAAATGAAAGGCATAGGGAACTAGGCTTAATAGAAGTATTTGGCTGATACTCAAGATATCAGGAGTATAGGGTAGTTTAGGCGTAAGCCAGAGTAGTATGGCTATCACCAATAACCCCCACAATAGTTTGCTGTAATACAAATCTGAAGCCTTATGGCTTCCTTGATGGGATTTTGCAATCTCTCGAGTACCTAACTGCATGATTCCAAGATCCGAAAACCAGAGCATATAACTCAGAATAGCAAGCGCTGTAGTCCAGATTCCATACCCCTCGGGCCCTAAAATTCTGGCTAAATAGATGCTTGTGATAAATCCTAGGCCTCTTGAGACAAGATCACCCAATGCCAAACTTGATATTTTTTGAAGTATGGTGCTCAAGGGTTATTTATCCGCTTTAGTATGCTTTTAAGTTCATGCTCCGATGAAAATAATAAGACATTTGGTTTGTCCTCTAAATCTCTAAACATTCCAATACGTGGAGCAATAATAGCTTTATTATAGGATTTTGCCATTGCTGCACCCCCAGAACTCAAGATATCTTTATAATTAAATACACAATAGTCTGCAGAAGACAATAGGTAAGAATAGTGCTTTTCCTCTATAAAATAGGGATGATAATGATACCGGTCCGAGTCAGAACCAATAGCATCTAGTATCTTTTGATGGGTATGTTGTTGTCCTATTTTGATAGGTCCAGCAATAAGAACATGTAAAGAGGTAGGTATGGATTTTGAAAGGTTAATAAAGGAATCGATACCTTTATATTGACTAATATTCCCAAATAGTAACAGAAGTAATGCATTGGAAGGTATGTTTAGCTTAAACAAGCTATTAATGTGAGCGAGGGCCTCTGATTTCGGTATTTGCTTACTGGGAAATTCGGGGTGTTCTAATATGCCCCATTTGGCGCTATTGGAAGCTATTTTTAAGTAATCCGAACTTCTATCGAGTAGGGAGGGAGAATGCAGATGTAATTTATCCGCCTTTTTTGCCAACCACTGGTGAAGAATAAGGTGTAATCGCAGGTACTTTCGATCATGGGGTTGAAGATTATGCACCGTCCAAACAATACGCGTATTTAAAAAACTGAATATGCTGATACACAGTAATTTATAGGGAAGAGCTAATAATTGTTTTAGGCCTTGAAATTCGAACCAATGGTAATGAAGTATGACCGTTTCTCTTCTTGTTAACGCATGATAAATCATTCGAAAATGACCTATTGGGCTTAGGTCAAGTATGGTCAATTTATTGCTGCCGGTTGGTCTTTCGAGTATATCACGATAGAGGGCATACAAATAATCGGTCAAGGGATATGATCTACGTATGCGCGGAGCAACCAACACTAGTTTAGGCGAGTCAACCACCGAGCTATACAGCTCTTCAACGGAATCATAATGTGTTGGTACATTACTCATGGTATTATGGCAGATCTATGGAAAGAAATATCGTAGTCCAACCGAATGTACGGTCCCAAATCCTGTTTCAAAAGGTACTAATGCATAATTAAAAGCGAAATCATTGAATTCTATACCTAGTCCAAAAGACAAGGGTCGAGCCGTTTCACCACTACGATAGCCGGTGGTTAGTTGTAGGGTCTCAGCAATCAATATATCCAACCCAATAGTTAGAAAGGCATCGGTTGGTATAATGCTGTTATCATTGTCATCCACTAATGCATTATCACCCATGGGATATACAAAATCTATATAGGTCTGTATAAAAAGGGGTAATTCAGGGTTTTTGGGAGGATCCCATTCTAATAAACCAATGGCCACACCACTGATCCAAGCCTTTGGTAATGGAGTAGCTTGTATATCCAGTTCTTCCATTTGACCAAGATTACGAATAGCGCTGCCTATATGAATCCGATCCTTAGCAAAAGAGGTGGAAGCTCCAAAATTGACCGCATACCCATTGGAGCGGTAGGGGTAAATCTCTTCACTCAAGTAATGTAGACTCGCACCAAGATGAATCCCTTTGATTGTGCGTGCATAGCCCGCTGAAATGCTCAGATATTGTACCGAAAATACACCATTTGAAGGGCCAGGGTTATCGCGTTGCTCAAAATCTTGAATTCCAGAACTGTAGAAACTAAAGGCAAATGCCGACTGCTCCTTCAATTTATGATACCCACCAAACAAATTACTGGTTTCTGCGATCCACTGAGTATAACCTAAGGACACCGAGGAACGATTAGCAGACATCAATAAGGACGGGTTTTGATACATGTTTGCCGCTCCTTGCGCCTTAATACTCCCAGACTCATTCAAACCAAGACCAAAAGCTGTAGGACTAATATCCAAGAGCGCTAGCCCGGCATCTTGCCCATGAATCCGAGGAGAATGCACAATGATGATCAGGCTCAAACAAAGGGTGGATAGAGATAGGTTATACTTGTTCATAGTCACAATATTATAAAATATATCGTAGGGTGAAAATATGCATGCTACCTAAGCTTGTGGTATTCCTTGCAAACGCATAGTCTATGGTGAATGATTCAATTTGAGGCGGTTGAATGCTAAAACCACTACTTATGGTAGCCCCTTGGTAGTCACTACCTAAAGTGTGTTGATATCCTAGATTCAAACGAAAACTAGCATGTAGTGAGCGGCTGAGTCCTGCTCGGAAAAATTGACTATTGGTCATCCTCGTTTCTTTCTGCTCTATATATTGAGTTCTAGAACTGCCCGATGAAAAGATATTCCGTATAGTGATTTCTGATGATTCCTGTCGTATTTCGTATTCGGTGGCTATTTGGGTGTCCCATGCAAGGGTTGAATATCCCACTTTAAACCTAGTTGGTAGTTGCTCAACTCTATTTGCAGATTGACTCAGGTTATACAGATCGCCCGAATTCCACGTATGCTCGGCTAAGAGGTCTTGAATACTTATGGCTAAAAAACCTGTCTTCTTTAATTTGAAGAGTAATCCAATATCCACTCCCACACTGGTAGATGCTTTAAGATCTTCGTGCAGATCATACCTATTAATTTTAAAACCAATACCAGCATGAGCCCTCTCGGACAATCGTATACCGAATGCACTTTGAAGTTGTAATTCATTGGTTTGTATACTTCCTAGTGGATACCCACTAAGGCTCCTAGAATCAATATCATTAACTCCTGATCGTATGAGACCGATAAATAGTCCTGCTTTTGGAGGTAAAGGTATTTGTGCACCTATACTTTGATATTGGCGATCGAAGCCCAATTCAAACAAACTTAGGTTAACATGAACATCGTCACGAGTAGATGCCACTAAGGCAGGATTAAAATAAGGATTGGAGGATAGGGTGGGGCCATAGATTCGTTTTCCCTGCAATAGACTATCAGAAACCCACCCAGCAGTTCCTGTATTCCCTAATGAACTGTTGTTGGCATCAAAGCCTATCTGTACACCTGCACCCGCATATCCGCCATATTGAGCAAAGGAATAGGTATTCAGTACACCCATCATGCTCATCAAAAGGATCACCCACAGCCCTAGTCTAGTGACTATGGCTTTAAATGAAACATTCCCATGACGATATGTTGCCTTTAGAATCATTAATGTATGACCAAAATTTTACCCTCTAGGGTTTTATTCGATAAGGTTATTTGGTAAAAATACACTCCATTATCTACCTGATGACCTTTCATGTTGTAGCCATTCCAAAGAATTTCATATCCACCGGTTGAAGAGGTTTGTTCCGTGGTTTCATAAACCAATGTATTTGAAAAATCAAAAATTCGTAGTTGAGCATTTTCAGGGGTTGAGGAGTCAAAACGGATTCTTATCTGTCCGTGTAAGTCGGGAGAGTAAGGATTGGGGTAGGCATAACTTGAAACATTTGATGATTCTTGCTCAAAGTTATTTCCCCCTGTGAGTGGAAAATTTACTCGTTCAATATTCCATGGTCCTTCAGGGTCTTCGGTCCAAAGCAGGCCTTCTGAGGTTCCTATAAATAAATAATTATCATTGGATGCAATACTTTGGAACGACGCTTTTTCTGTGATGAGATTTGTCTGGGTTTTAAATCGATTATTCATTTCCCAGGTATTGCCACCATCACTTGAAATAAATAATCCCTGTTCACCTGCAGCGTATATGCTTCCCCTGAAGAATCCAATAGACAGTATCTTTTCCCCATGGAGTCTCTGCTCAAAACTAAGACCTCCATCTTTACTATAAACAACCCCATAATTATCTAAGCCCTGTAAATTTGATCCACTTCCTTCGGCTATCCAATTGGTTAACCATACAAAACCTGTTTTTGGATCTTCGGCAATTTCTATCACCCAGCGGGCCAAAAGTCCATCCGGATCATAATTAAACCCAACATTTTTCCACCGGATAGAATCTAGTGGAGCTTTAAGCGCATTATCAGAGATATTGATTCCACCCGCACTGCCATACCAAACTCGGTCATGTCGATCAATCATGACGGCAAATCCTTTTAGATTGTCATCACTTACGGCTGTATAGAGCTGTTCATAAGCGGTACAGGTACCCCCTGAAGACGACACACAATTTCTCCAATTATATCGCGTGCCATCCGGTAGTAACTCTTTGACACCAAAGGGAGGCAGGATAATACGTTCCCAGCTTCTTCCTAGATCAGGTGATCTAAGCAATCCGGATGCCCAATTTGCGGAAAAAATAACGCCATCATGCACCGTTATGCTATAAGGAGGTGATTGCTCAGGAACGATGACTCTTTGCCGGTTGTATATTTGACCACCATATTCGAAGGTGGTATCCTCATTGATATATCGATCCAACAAAAATGGAGAAAAAAACCATTCATTACCCTGATCCGTACTAACATAGGTTCCATATCCCGCGGGCACATTACCTGCCGGCGTTGAGGAGGTAAACCCAAGCCCTACCACAAGGGTATCGCCTTGACTATCCATGGAAAACACACGCCCAACTCCATTGGTTAAACTGTCTACTCCATTTGGGATTTCCCAATTACCCGTTACAGATGAATGTGGGGCATAATTAAGAAAGGGTGAAACCCATACAAAATCGGGACTAAGCTCTACTGTTGAAATTCCGTTTTGACGAAAACTATTATATTCGCTTGATATAGGTCCTAGTAACTGAGCAACTAAAGAAGAGGGTACGCTTAGTAGGAGAAATAGAAAAAGGACACAGAATCGCTTCATCTTATGGTTCTATAAGATTAAAACTAGTACGCACTGTGTCACTTGAAAGACCTGCTTTATCAAGAGCATAATACAATACGGTACGATTCTGTGCGGTGTTACTCTTATTGATCGAGAAGGTTATGGTATACACCGAATCTCCTGCAGCCTCATCTAAGCCTAAGCCTGTATCGGTGAGAATATTAGGTGTAGGAACCAGTAAACTACCGTCCTCATTTTCAAACAGTATAAACACTCGATCAATGGTATTTTGACCGTCCGGATCCGTAACTTTTGCCTTAAATGGTATATTAACTGTAGTATCATCGGTAGGAATTTCAACCGGTGATGGATTTTCAGCCCAAAGTATGATGGGGGGATCACTGGCGATGCCATCGATTTGTATGGTTGCTTGATGGCTGATGCCATACCCAAATACATCTAAGGCATAAAGTTCCAAAACAAATTCTTCAAAATTGATCGTGTTGGTTTGCCAACTAAAGGTTGTAGAAAAGTCTATAGGTAGGTTGTCTGGGGTTGGAGTTGGCAATGATATTTGTTCAAGTATTTCAGACGTGCGAGGATTTTTTATATTCATACCAAAATGGTCAATCCACTCACTGTTGTGAATCTGCGTGAATACCTGAAATATCAAAGTAGTATCTTTAAAACCATCATCGAGAGCATTGAAACTGACAAGGGTTGGTTCAACCCGAAAATGGTTCAACTCTATGTAATCCAAGCCCTGTGTAGGTGTGTCGGGAAGTTGGTCGCAGCTAGATACGGAACCAATTAAAAGCAAAAAAAGTAAGAATGTGGGCAAACACCTACACATAGAGAGCCGTTTCTTGATAAAATGTATTTCAAAATGGATTCAACAGAATCCGTTACTTAAAAATATAAGGCAAGTATAGTTATTTCGATAGTGATATCACATCATTTATCAAAATAAGCCATTGCTCATTATATTTCGATTTACATTGATTTTAGAACGTACCTAGTGTATATTATGAGTGATGACTTTTTTTAATGAGCTTTGTTTGTATCTCCAAAGCAGCGAAGTTTTTATAGTATTAGTTGTCACTAGTGTTTACCCACTTTTTACCCAAAAAGTGGGTTTTTTTTATTTAAAAAGGAATGTTTTGGGAGCTTCTCACTCTCCATTATGTTAGTACACACATTATAAATGACTTTTGAATCATTCAAACACTTAGCCAAATCGTACACGGCTATACCCATATATCGACAGCTACTTGCCGATACTTTAACTCCCGTATCACTTTTTTTAAATATTAGGGAAGATAGTTACATGCCTTTCCTATTTGAGTCTGTTGAAGGTGGCGATCAATTGGCGCGGTATTCATTCCTAGGCTGTAATCCCTATCAGAGTTTACACTTTGATGGTGAACAAACCTGGTTAAAGCGTAAAAATGGTGAGCATATTGCTCATTCATCCTATTTTGAAGCTTTAAAAAAGTATACGACCGAGTACACTGAGCCTTCCATACCAGGTTTACCTAGATTGACGGGAGGGGCCGTTGGCTATTCTTCTTATGACACCTTTCGAGAGGTCGAATATTTGCCCAATGTTCCGAATGATGATTTGGGACTACCTGAGGCGGTTTGGGGATTCTATGACGAAATCTACGCATTTGATCATGTTAAGCATCAGGTAATACTAATCCATACGGTTCGTATCGAAGAGCTAAACGTATCGAATGAAATGGATGAGCAAGGCTGGCTATCATTATATGAACAAGCCCAAGAGGCCTTAGACCTTATGGAGGCAAAAGTTCACAGAGGTATACGAAAAGGGGCATCTTTTGAAATAAGTCCCGATGAGTTGAAGAGTAATATGAAGCAGGACTACTTCAGCCAGATTGTTGAAAAAGCCAAGCACCATATCTACGAAGGGGATATTTTTCAGGTCGTATTATCACAACGATTCGAGACGTATTGCTCTGGTGATACCTTTATGCTTTATCGTGCACTTCGTATGGTCAATCCTTCTCCTTATTTGTTTTATTTAGATTTTGAGGATTTTCAACTTGTAGGTAGTTCACCTGAGGTACTTGTAAGTGTACAAGATCGAAAAGTACGTGTGCTCCCCATTGCAGGTACACGAAAACGAGGGGAGACCCTTGAAGAAGATCTTCAACTCGAAGTAGATCTTAAGAACGATCCTAAAGAAATTGCAGAACATGTTATGTTGGTTGATTTAGGCAGAAATGATGTATCCAGAGTATCTAAAGCAGGAACAGTAAAGCTTGACCGAAGCCAAGTCATTGAGCGCTATTCCCATGTGATGCACATTGTAAGTGATGTATCGGGTACCCTTGCCGATAACAAAACCGCTGTAGATGCTTTAATGCAGTGCTTTCCTGCCGGAACCGTGAGTGGTGCACCTAAAATCAGAGCAATGCAGCTGATTGATGAAATGGAGCCTACCAAAAGAGGTATTTATGCGGGAGCGGTTGGTTATTTCGACTACTCCGGTAATATGGATACCTGTATTGCTATTCGAACTATGGTTGTAACCAATGATAAGGTGTATATTCAAGCTGGTGCGGGAATAGTAGCCGATAGCGTTGCCGCACGTGAATTCGACGAAACTGTAAATAAAGCAGGTGCACTAGTTAAGGCCTTGAGCACAGCTTTAGAAATACGAGATTAGACTCTACCCATGAATAAACAAGACACCATCATACTTTCTGGGATTCAACCATCGGGTAAATTGCATATAGGGAATTACTTTGGTGCTATACGACAGCATATTGCCATGCAAGACCAAGGGGATGCCTATTATTTTATAGCGAATTATCATTCACTGACCTCCTTAAAGAATGGTGAAGCCCTTAAGCAATTCACTTTTGAAGTAGCATTAGATTATTTAGCTCTTGGTCTAGATCCCGAAAAAGCAACTTTTTTTGCTCAATCAGACGTCCCTCAAGTAACGGAATTAGCTTGGATTTTGGGGAGTTTAACTCCTGTGAGTCTAATGGAAAAAGGTGTGTCCTACAAAGATAAAGTAGCGGCAGGTCTTCACCCAAATATTGGATTGTTTACCTATCCGATTCTTCAAGCGGCCGACATCTTAATTTATCATTCCAACATTGTTCCTGTTGGAGAAGATCAGAAGCAGAATATTGAGATTTGCAGAGATTTAGCTTCCAAATTCAATCATACGTTTGGAGGGGATTTTCTGGTTGAACCTGAAGAATTCATCGTCAAGTCAGTAGCAACCGTTCCTGGAACGGATGGGCAAAAGATGAGTAAAAGTTATGATAACACCCTGCCCATATTTGACGAAGCAAAGAGTAGAAAAAAGAAAGTGATGTCGATTCTCACCGATTCCACACCACTTGAAGAACCTAAAGACCCAGATTCCGACAACGTTTTCGCTCTCATATCACTTTTTGCAGACGAAACTCAAAAAGAAGAAATAGCGGCTAAATATAGAGCGGGTGGATATGGTTATGGACATGCAAAAAAGGAACTTCTTAGCCTGATGAATGATTATTTTCATGAAGCCACCGAGCGAAGAGTAAAACTACAAGAGCATCCATCAATGGTGTATGATGTTCTGCGTGAGGGTGGTAAACGTGCCCGAATTCAAGCCGAAAAGGTTATGCAACCCATTCGTGAAGTTACAGGCATACATCGTAGTTTTAATATTTAGCACTATGATTTTAATCATCGATAATTACGATTCTTTCACCTATAACTTAGTACATTTAGTAGCCAGTGCTACCGATAACTACAAAGTTATTAGAAATGACGAACTAAGCCTGGAAGAAATTAAAGCACTTAAACCGTCTAAAATTCTTATATCACCAGGTCCAGGTAAACCATCCGATGCAGGTGTAACCAAAGAAGTTATTCGAGAATTAGGCCCTAATGTCCCTATTTTAGGAGTTTGTCTTGGGCATCAGGCCATCGGTGAGGTTTTTGGTGCTGAAGTCGTCTATGCACCCAGCTTAATGCATGGAAAAACGTCTATGGTTAAACATTTCGGAAGTGAGTTGTTTCATGAGGTTTCTGCCGAATTTGTAGCTACACGATACCATTCCCTGGTCATTGGTCCTGATACCATTCCTGAAGTACTTGAGATCACGGCCATGACCGAAGATGAAACGGGTACCATTGTGATGGGTGTTAGGCATAAGGATTACCCTATTGAAGGCATACAATTTCATCCCGAAAGTATATTGACGGTTGAAGGCCCTAAGATGATTCAGAACTGGTTGTCAAAATAGTAAGTAATGAGTGATATGGTTTTTAAAGTACTACTCCAAAAAGTATCTAATTCATTCGATTTAAGTTCGGAAGAAGCGGCTTTCATGCTGGAATCCATTATGCAAGGCGAGGTTAGCTCAGAAGAAGTGGCTTCCTTTTTAACCGGTATGAAAATGAAAGGAGAGACTATCGATGAACTTTCTGCTTTTGTTCGTGTGATGCGATCTAAGGTGAATCCTGTACATGTCGACACCACTCATACCGTAGATATCGTGGGTACGGGAGGGGATAAATCAGGAACTTTTAACATCTCCACCGTTAGTGCATTTGTAACCGCTGCAACCGGTGTGCCGGTGATAAAACACGGAAATAGAAGCGCTAGTAGCCAATGTGGAAGTGC
>CAKZLH010000150.1 GCA_937125285.1 uncultured Balneolaceae bacterium
GGTGTTTTAGCACTCTGATGTCGATCAAAAAGTTCCCGCGTAGTGTACTTGAGCATTGAATTGATAAAAAAGAGTCTGTTATTTTGTTCTATTTAACGCTTCCAATACAGCCTTATGAGCATTAATGATACCACCAGATTTTGAAAGGGATGAAAAGGGAACTTCTTGAATACTCTCATTCTGCCCAGGTATGGGAACCATCGTATCGAGCTTGTTTACAGACTTCATTATAACATCTCTAATTTCTAGGGGTGATAATTCAGGGAAATAGTTCATGAGTAAAGCAAAAACACCCGTCACAACAGGGGCAGCCATACTTGTACCGTTGCTTAATTCATAGGTTTGATTGGGCATAGTCGAATAAATATCTACACCTGGAGCAAATATATCGACACTGGATAGTCCATAATTACTGAAAGCAGCCGCCAATCCATCAGCGCCACTCCAACCTGATGCACCAACAGTAACAAAATGACTGGATGTTTCATCAGCTGATATGTTTGGATTTGGATAATTGGGCTCTACATCCACATTCTTTCCATCATTACCTGCGGCATGTATCATAATTACATCGCGCTCTTGTGCATACATAATGGCTTCATCGACTAAGAATTTTTGAGGTGAATAGGCTTTACCAAAGCTCATATTAATCACTTTAGCTCCGTTGTCTACAGCATAACGAATAGCATTAGCAACATCCTTATCATGTTCATCGCCATTAGGAACCGCTCGTATAATCATTAATTCAACATCCGCAATTCCATGTATTCCAATGGAATTATCACGATCGGCACCTACTATACCGGCAACATGTGTTCCATGATCGTGATCAGGACCTTTTACATCTTCGTTTCCATACCATCGATTCTCCCAATCTTCATAATTATCACCAACAATGGATCTAGGATTAAATTCGATATTATAACCATAGTTTAATTGCGTGTTTAGCTGTTCTAAATATTCGTCTATTAAAGTTTCGGTAATCCCATTGTCTTGTAGCAGTGCAATAAATCCCAATGCTTCCTGCATGGCCATACTTAAATCTTCCTGTTCGAAATAGGAATTTACATCTACCGAATCCAATGAATTAGCCCCAATAAGAGATAATACACTAGAGATATTTAGCTGAATCTGTTTAATTTGTAGCAATTCTGACTCTAAATCGGATCTTTCCTGCAAAAAGCTCTCCTCGAGCTGTTTAAAGTTAGCGTATGAATCCTGGACTTCTTCCGATAAAAGATCCGTAGAATCAAGTCCCGAGAATTCTTCCAAACCTTTTCTATACAGTCGTGTTATCTCATAGGTGTCAAAATTAACATGAGTTGAATCTGAACCGCCAATAAAATTCCAACCATATTGATCATCAATGTATCCATTGGCATCATCGTCTATACCATTACCAACAATTTCATTCTTATTACTCCATATCCTTGCTTGCAAGTCTTCATGATCAATATCTGATCCGGAATCTATGATAGCTACAATCGTTTTTTTCGGAACCCTACCTGAGCTTTCTAGCGCTAAATAAGCAGAATCTAAACTTATACCAACTTCAAAAGCACGAGCTAACTGATCCGCTGGATTGCCTTGTAGATGCCATCCTTTGGTAGGCTCGTTGATGACAAATCGTTCCTCAGAAACTTCTGTTTGTGATTCTTCAGCGTCAACTATTTCATTGGATTCGGTAATCACTCGGCTGGGAGCACATGAAACCGTTAATAAGATGAGTAGGGTAATAAGCCAAAAATGCTTCATAGTTTCGTCCTTTTGGTACTTAAATGTGATAGTAATTGATCTAAAAGATACATGCTAGTTATGAGAATACTAATTGTAATAATACTGATGAGCGGTTTCCAAATAATACACCCACCAACAAAACCAATGACCGCTCCCAATTGCTGAATGTAGCGGAGCTCTTCGTTGGTAGAATTTCTAATAAGGGATTCTATTTGAGATTCATCGTAAGATTCAAGGTGAACCTTAATGTACGTAAATATATCTAGCTGGTGAATAAGTTCGTGGGTCCAGACGAGAATCCTTTGCTCAATCCAATGGATATTTTGCTCTATGTAGTGGGGTAGCTGATCATAAAAAGTATCCGACTGCTCGAGATGAAAATGTACATCTTGCGGAATAGTATCCAGTGATTGAAGCAAAAGCTCATTTAATTCAGCACCTTTAATAAAGGTATAGGTCTTAAGCGCAAACTTATTTAAAGAATCTCCTTCAATTTTTTTATGTATTTGATGTTCTAATACATCAGCAACGGATTGTTTAAACTTGGTATTTGAAAATATGTCAACCATTAAATCATGAATGTGTTCCTTTATTTCTTCTCTAAATTCAATATCGGAACTCATTTTTTGGGTTCGTTCCATTAATATGTGTTTCAGTTTTGGCAACAATTCTGAACTGTGTATGTAATCTTTAATATGTTTAGGGCTTAATAACTCTGTGGAGATGGTATCGGCTAGACGTACAGCAATTCTATTTTTCTGCCTTGGCACCAAACCCTGCCCCAATATTGGTCGTTTTGTTACCGGTTTGAACAACATCGTAATCGCCAGCCAATTTGTTACATAGCCTATTAAACCACTAACACTCAACATTCGAAGCAGTCCTTCTAGTGAATGAGCTTCACTAAACACCTGCAACTCAAGTTGATTAAAATCCCAAAAAAATGATGTTAGAAATCCTAGAAAAAGGATCCATGGAAAGACTCTTAATAAGGTCTTAATAATCTGATAATCAGCGTTTTTCCGTCTTGATACTTTGGATAAATTTGCATCAGTAGTTTCAACCGGTGAAGAAGTAGTCTCGTACTTTAACCAGTAGGATCGAAGGGTAGAGGCTATATTGGTAAGGAAACGATCAAACACTATAGAATCTAAACGGGTGATTGATTCACTAAGTCAAGAATAGCATCTTCTTCTTTGGTCATGTTCTCTTTATGAGCTTGGGTATCATCCTTGAAATCCAGTAGATGAAGCAATCCGTGCACGACTATTCTCAAAAATTCTTGTTCAGTGCTAATGCTTAGTTCTTGAGCCTGTTCAATTACACGAGGTAAACAGATATACAGTGTACCTTCTAATGTGCTAATATCATTCAATTCCGTATCGTGATAATAAAATGTGATGATATCGGTAACATAATTCTTGCCTAGATGTTCGTGATTAATTCGAACAATTTCATGTTCGTTTACCAATACAATTTCAACCCCTTCAAAAGTACAATTAAAACGCTGCATCATTACCGAGAAAGCTTTGTCTAGCAATTCGGATGATGGCTTAAAGTGATGGCTAGTCGTATTGTATAGGTGATAAACACTCATAGTGCTTCAGCTAGTTTAGTGAACACAGCTTCTGCTATTCATCAAAGCTGAAATTATCATCCATGGTATCTGTAAGAGATAATGCGATACCGCACATCATAATATCTTCGGGTAATTGTGTAAAATCTCCTTGAGTGATCATTTCATCTACATTTGCATAAAGACTGCAACCTGCTTCTTTTTCTACAATTAGGCCAGAGGTCTTATTCCCAGATTTACCAAAAAAGGTAACCTGATGGAGAATATCACTAGCTATAAATGCCGTACAATTATGTAACTGTAAGAAGGTATTACTAGCATACACAGACACCATATTCATAGTTTCACCTTGTACTGTGAGACCTAGATGTATTTCAAGAGCTAATTTACGATCATGTTCGGGATCTTTTAGTTCAAGTCGAAAAACATCTTCGCCTAGTGGTTTGGCGACCGTGCCTAATACCTGAGCTATAGTAGTTATATTTTCGGCAGTAAAGGTGTGTATCATACAAAAAAGTTGGTTATGACAAGCTAGCAATCCACATGCTAACATAAAAGTCACTAAAATGTATACGTATAATCTATAAAAATGTTAAAGTATTCCATAGCGTTGAATTTCAGCCTCACTTTCTTCTTTGGTTGTTGGTAAGGCCGGAAAAGGGGTGTTCAGCATGATGCTGTTGATCTCTTGTGCAAGCTCTGTAGCTGCAACTTCATTACCAGCTTGATAATGTAAATATTGAGTAATAATGAGATACTGACGACTTTGAATGATTTGTTCGCCTAATTGTTGGGTTTGATTGTATGCATTTTGAACCTTGGGTCGTAAATCACGCTGTTTTTTAACATCACCGCTTCTTCGTGCAGCTTCAAATTCTTCATTCATCTGATTGAATTCCGTTTCATATCGTTCAAAAATCCCGAAGTTGTCATTGAATTCACGAACGACCACCGGTTGAATTCTATCCGCTATGACTTGTGCTTGCTCCAAATCGTTCAACTTTAGGTAATTGATGGCATATAGAGCCTGTATATTATAGCTTTCCTCATCTTCCCTGAAGGGTATTTTTTCCTCAGAAAAATCGAGCCAGTACTGCGCAGAATCGGGCTGTCCTAATTCTTGGTATCTCTCTGATAACTGAAGGAAGGTATAGCGATAATTACTGAGCATCCGTCGGATATTTTCGTCAAAATAAACATCTGGGTTATTCCACTCAGTGAATGAAAAGTTCCTCAGTCTCTTAGAGTGAATGGTAGGGTCAATGTACCCCATGGTTCTAGAATTAAAACGCTTAGGTATAATTCTATAGGCTTTACCCTCTGTTCGGAAATAGGGCTCTAGATCTAACATACTTTGAGAGGATACGGTATTTGCGAAGTATATTGGGCGTAGCCACTCGTTTGTCTGTAACAAGTCAATGATCATTAAGTCCTGAACTTGCATGTAGTAAATACCATTACCCTGTTGATCTCGACCGTACAGTCGACCCTCAACTCGCCAGTTTAATTCATCATCTAACTCATCTACAGGCATTTCAAAATCGACGCCTGTTTTAAGTATTTGCAGACTTGTATCAGGTCGAACCCCGATGGCTTCTTTGTATTTTTGATCTTCAGAGAAGGCTAATTTTAAGGCCTCCTTGTCTACTGGGATTCGAATATTCTTGGGCTCCCAACGATCGATTCTAGACGTGATTCGATCTATTTCTTCATCGGTATAACTAAAGGGTAGAGGCGCTGATTCGTGCGACCACTGGTTTTTTAATTGCTTAATATACCAATCGGTATTCAACAAACTAAGACATACAATTCGCACATCGGTACGAACCCCTTCAACTTCTTGGGCATACCATAATGGAAAGGTATCGTTGTCGCCATTTGTGAATACAATAGCATTAGGTGCCAACGAATTTAGTAGGTTTTTAGCATAATCAGGGGCTACATATCTATTACTTCTATCATGATCATCCCAATTCTGATACCCCATCCAAGCTGGAGAGGCCAGCAATAGAAAAACAACCAATCCAATACTAATCGAACTGTTTTTTAATTTATGATGAATAAATTCTATTAGTCCAGTAGCACCTAAGCCTATCCAAATAGCAAACGCAAAAAAGGAGCCTACATAGGCATAATCTCGTTCCCTTGGTTGATAGGGAGGCTGATTGAGAAAGACTATAATAGCGAGACCTGTAACGATGAATAGTACCAGAACGGCCAGTGCTCGATTACGATCTGCCCTGAAATGATAAAGGATCCCTAATAGCCCTAACAGCAGTGGAATGAAATAATAGGCATTGCTTGCTTTGTTCTCTGGGTATTTTTCAGGTCCGAATCCAGATTGCCATCCAGTATCTTGTATGTCGGATACTCTACCAACAAAATTCCAGTTAAAATACCTCAGATACATGTGTCGAACTTGATAGTCCCAAAAATAATGAAGGTCACTATCGTAGCGAGAATAATAAGAAAGGTGATTAGGAGCTTGAGAATGTCTTCTAGGTAACCAAACCTCTTCTTGAGTGTTAATCTGTCCCGTAGCTGCATCGTATGAATTCCCCTTCAATATAGGGGTATCTCCATACTGTTCACGCTTTAAATAACTCACAAAATCCTCTACCGTTTCCGGATCGTTCTCATCTACCGGAGGATCGGCAATACTTCGTATCATAATAACGGAATACGAAGAATACCCTATAATGATCATCACATAGCTTATAAGTGCTATATTGGCCAATCGGTGCTTGTGTTTTTGGGTGTAATAAATACCAAAAACGAGCATACCAATCAGCAAAATTATAAAAGTGAAAGGCCCAATTAAACCATAGGAAGCATCGTTTATTTTTGAAGCCCAATCGGGTAATTTTTGTATTGTGATGGGATAAATTAGGAAGAATGATACTACAGAAATCACCCCCATGACCACAAAACTTGTGATATCAAAACGCTCTTTCACTTTGAAATAAACAATAAGAGCAACAAAAAAGAGTGCCAGTAGATTGAGTAAGTGAACCCCAATGGCTAGACCAAACATATAAGCGATAAGTACCAGCCAGCGTTCACTATAGACTTTATCATGGTTTTCAGACCACTTAAGCGCTAACCAAACTACAATAGCCGTAAAAAACATAGACATCGCATACACTTCAGCTTCCACCGCGTTGAACCAAAATGTATCGGTAACTGCAAAGGTCAAACTACCGACCAATGCGCCACCATAGGTTGAAATACGATCACCTAATGACCATTCAGTAACCACTGGTTTGAATTCTCTAATCAAACGTACCACAATTAAATAAAGAAGCATCACAGTAAGTGCAGAAGACAATACACTCATAAAATTGATACTTAATGCTACGTATTGAGTAGGCATAAACATCGAAAATAATCGACCGAGTAATGAATAGAAGGGAGCCCCCGGAGGGTGATTTACTTGTAACCCATGAGCTACCGCAATGAATTCACCTGCATCCCAAAAACTAGCCGTTGGAGACATGGTTAGGGTGTAGATGATGAGGGAGATAAAAAATACAACTAACGCTAGCAGCTTATTAGTCTTCTGATGTGAGTCAAACATTTAGTATAATCTTACAGCAATGATGATTGATATTGTGTCAACATAAAAGTAGGTTAGTAGCGCCTTTTAAAGTGACCCTTAATGATAGGGATAGCACTGTTTGAATCAAAACAAAACAAAGCTACAAACCACTTCTAAAATACTATACTCAGCCAATATTTTCACAATGAAAAACGACGAAATTAAATCTTCTAATACAAGTACTAGTGAACTTTCGCAAAGATTTACATCTAAATGGGGTTTAATTTTAAGTGTATTGGGTATCGCTATAGGTACAGGTAATATTTGGAGGTTCCCACGTATTGCTGCTCAAAATGGAGGTGAAGCTGGAGCGGGGGCTTTTTTAGTTGCCTGGATTAGCTTCTTGTTTATATGGTCCATCCCTCTAATTATTGCAGAATATGGCATTGGAAAGAATGGAAGAAGGGGTATAGTTGAATCTTTTGCACAAATAGCTGGAGAAAAAAAAGCATGGATGGGGGCGTTTATTGGTTTCGTTGCAACCGCCATTATGTTCTACTATTCTGTGGTGGCGGGATGGTGTTTATACTATTTATTCGAATCACTACAGTTCGGGTTGCCTAATAACTACCAAGATGCCCTGAGTGTTTGGGATAATTTCCATGGAAGAGGTATTCCAGTGATTACTCATGGAATTATTATGATATTGGGTTCATGGGTAGTAATTAAAGGTATCTCATCCATTGAAAAGGCAAATAAGATACTTATTCCCATACTATTCCTCATTTTAATGATTTCTTTAATTAATGCGGTGAGTTTACCTGGGTCGTGGGCGGGTATTAGCTACCTATTTACGCCTGATTGGTCAACACTGACAGAGCCTAGAATTTGGCTAGAGGCACTAACCCAAAACGCTTGGGATACAGGTGCTGCGTGGGGTTTAATACTAACCTATGCCGCTTATATGCGAACCAATGACCGCATAACCATAAGTGCATTCCAAACAGGCATTGGAAACAATCTGATTTCATTAACCGCTGCTATTATCATATTCTCAACAGTATTTGGAACCTTGGGCAATACGATGAGTAACTCTGAGGTGTTGGAGGTAATGAAAAGCTCTGGTCCCGCCAGTACGGGATTAACGTTTATATGGATGCCGCAACTTTTCTCATCTATGTCGGGAGGGGGAATTTTCTCTGTTCTTTTCTTCCTGGGCTTAAGTTTTGCCGCTTTCAGCTCCCTTTTATCTATGATTGAACTAGTTGTTAAGGTAGCCGTTGACGCTGGATTTACTCGAAAGAAGGCCACCATTTTAACGGGTATGGCTGGCTTTGTCTTTGGTTTACCTTCTGCCTTGAACCTAACCTTCTTCGGTAATCAGGATTTTGTATGGGGTGTTGGACTCATGGTTTCTGGTGCGTTTATATCCTATGCGGTTATCCAATATGGAGAATCGAAATTTCGAACCGACATCATTCATCAAGAAGGAGAAAAATATCCCCTAGGTAAATGGTGGGATTTAATTATAAAGTACATTGTCCCGGTTGAAGTAATCACACTCTTAGTTTGGTGGATGTACTTAAGCGCTACCGAATATGCACCAGATCAATGGTTTAATCCATTAAGTCCATACTCTGTAGCCACTGTTTTGGTGCAGTGGGGTATAGCCTTGTTATTAGTGAGAATGTTTCAAAAAAGACTGTTGGTTAATCAAAAGTAACAAATGGTTGATCACCTAATAAGGGCAACTTTTCTTGCTTAAAAAGGCGAATACCTACATTAAATCCCACCCACAAATCTAATTTAGATTCTCGAATTGTCAATGAAAGAGGGGAGTACCACAGCAAATCCTCTGAGGAATCTTCTATTCCATACATAAGGTTGAAGCTAGGTCCAAAGTATATCGACATCTGCTCATTTAACAATTTTGACATGAGGAAGCGATAGGAGAGTTGTTTTTCATTGCGATCATCAAACTCTTCCGTTAGGTATTCGTAATAGGCTATTTCATGTGTGATGCTAAGGTCGTTAGCTTCAACCCGTTTAAAACGATCGCGAGCGTCCATTACAAAGCCTGCAGCCACTCCAACCTTAAAATAATCGGCTGTTAAAGGATTATATCCCACGCTTAATTGATTGTACAAACGGTGTGTACCGGTAGTAAATCCCATATCGATAAAACCACCATCTGAATAACGTATATCAACGTTTTTTCTACCGTTGCCATACCAACTTATCAATCCGAATGAGGCACCATTAATCTCTCGAGCATAGTTGATTAACCCAACCTGAAGCCCATTAGCTTGCTTACTAACATTCAGAGGGCTAATGGCTAAGCCATTCAATTCCTGGGAAGCGGTAAAACCACCGCTTATACTTAAACCTTCAATCTCAGTAGACAGGTTAGCTAAACCAGAAAACATGAGCCC
The DNA here is from genome assembly GCA_937125285.1 of uncultured Balneolaceae bacterium. Taxonomy (GTDB): domain Bacteria; phylum Bacteroidota; class Rhodothermia; order Balneolales; family Balneolaceae; genus UBA1275. The sequence goes on from CAKZLH010000150.1 coordinate 9,284, forward strand.
AGACTGAACATCCTTACTAAGGTTTACACCTCCTGTCATAACCAAACCTTCTAATGAGGTGCCTGATATATTGCCAAAACTTGAAAAAATTAGTCCTGATTGATCCTCTGCAGATATATTGGATAAACCTGCGAGGGTTAGTCCCTCAATATCATCATTAGCTATATTGATCAATCCTGCTAAATTGAGGCCTTCTATATCTTCGTTACTAATATTTAAGCCGGCCGATAATTGTAAACCACTCAAGTCATCATTGGAGACATTGGCTAAACCAGCCATATGGAAGCCACTGATCTCTTGCATACTTGCATTAACTAAACCTGCTAACTGCAAACCGCTCATAGAGTTGTTTGATATATTAGTTATTCCTGAAACCTGTAAACCTGCCATCGATCCTTGGCTAATATTCGTGAGACCAGCGACATTCATACCCATCATATCTCCACCTGAAACATTAGCACCTCCAGCTAACTGAAATCCACGTACATAATACTCTTCAATATTGTAGAGTAAACCAAACTCACGACCATCTAGGCCCCCATGAATCCCACCAATGATATTAATAGAATACTTAGCGGTTGTAGAACGAGTATGGCCACCATTAAATCCTAGTGAATTTATAAGGGTAACTCTCCATTTCTGATATTCTAGAGTTGAATCAGATGGCTGATCGTTAAGTGCTATCATGTCACCTGAGAAACCCGAAGCTTGCTGTGCAAGAAGTTGAGAACTTGTTACAAATATGGTGCTAATAGCTAATAAACCTAAGATTGCAGCATGCCTTTTTATCATCGTCTAGTAAATTTCGGGTTGAAAGTATTCGTGCTCTGTTATAACGATAGATATCGTGAAATCACCAGATATTTTACGATTAAAGCATGCTAAGGTTTCAGTTCGGCTTCAACCCGAGATAATTCACTTCCACATTCTTTGCAATATTTGGCATTGTTGTCGTGAGGAGCATGACCACAGGTAGTACATTGGTGAGGCAAATAATTATTTCTACTCATTTCATAGGTTACAATGCCGGTAGGAACGGCAATAATACCATACCCTAAAATCATGATTATGGATGATATAAATTGACCGAGTGGGGTAGATGGAGTTAAATCTCCAAAGCCAACTGTGGAGAGGGTTACTATAGCCCAATATATGGATAACGGTATGCTGGTAAACCCATTTTCTTGGCCTTCTACAACATACATAAGGGAGCCCGCAAAAATACAAATGAGCAACACAGAAAAGAGAAAGACGAGTATTTTGCGTCTGCTATGCCAAAGAGCTCGAGTGATATGATTGGCTTCAGAAATATATTGTGCCAGTTTTAATATTCGAAATACCCGAAGTATTCGGATTACACGTATGGCCACCAGGTATTGAGTACCAGGGAATAGCAAACTTAAATAGGTGGGAAGTATGGCTAAGAGATCGATAATGCCATAAAAGCTGAATACATACGCTCTGATTTTTTTTACTGTGGCAATTCGGATCAAATATTCAAAGGTGAACAGACCGGTAAAAAACCATTCTAAACTCCAAAATATCGCACCATACTCGATTCGTAAGCTAGCAATACTGTCTAACATAACCACAAATACACTTGTGGCTATGGCAATAATGAGTATTAAATCGAATAATTTGCCTAGATACGTATCGGAGCCATATATAATAATGTGTAAACGTCTCCGGATACCTTCTTTTTCAGGTATGTTCTCTAAATTAGGCTTCATCCAATACTTCGTTCCAAAACTGCACTTCTTTTACTTCTTTTAGAAGGGTTTCGATGTCCCCGTGCAGTTCAATCGATTCAATAGTGTCGCCTTGTGCGATGCTATCTACAATTTCTTGATCCTTGTCACTAACCACTTTACCAAAGATGGAATGCCGGTCATCTAACCAGGGGGTTGGTACATGAGTGATGAAAAATTGACTTCCATTGGTGCCAGGGCCAGCGTTTGCCATAGATAAGTACCCTGGAGCGTCGTGACGTAATTCCTGATCAAATTCATCCTCAAACCGATATCCAGGCCCACCTACACCAGTACCTAGTGGACAACCTCCTTGAATCATAAAATCAGATATAACGCGATGAAATTTCAATCCGTTATAGAAGCCTCTATTGGCTAAATTAACAAAGTTTGCAACCGTTTTAGGGGTTTTATCTGGAAATAAATCAATGCTAATGGTTCCTTTAGAAGTGTGAATTTGAGCTTGAATAGACATGCTTACAGTAATTACAGTTATTGGGTAAAGAGATATGAAATTTTTGCAATCAAATATAAAGAGTCAATACCGGGATTTTCTTTTCCTGTTTGAGCATTCGATATATGATGATATGAGGTGCCTAGAGACAGAATATACTTAGAATCTAGGACTTGTTTCAGAGACACTTGTCCCTCGAATGTAAAGTTCAGCCTTCGTCCCTTGTCTGTTGGGAAATGACTAGATACATAGGCGAAGCCTCCATAAAATGCTGTTTCGAGATAGGTGCTCTTATTTAGGCTTTTATATTTCACCAAACCCAATGGATCAAAAGCCCATCCATGTACGGTATCTAATCGGCCGCCTTGATCTCTCTTGGAGTAGTGATAGCTGAGATACGGATGCCATCGCACACTGTATAAAAAGTCCGTATTAAATAGACGCATACGGTTCGAAAAAACCATTCCTAAAGAATATCGATGAGAGGATGAGTTGGGTGTTTTACCAAGGAATACATATGAGGTCGGTGAATACTGAGTTTGAACCATAATTTCTCGAATCACTGAACCTGTCTCATTAGAGTCTACAGGCGCTATTGAATAGTTATCAGAAGCATGTAGACTCCCTGATGAAATCCCCAAGCAAAGGATGAAGAGTGTACGAATAAAACAGAATTGGTAGGTTGTATTCACGCCGTAATAGGGTAACAATTCAAAAAGAGAAGAAAGGTAGGACTAATTACCCTTTAATTGAAATACCCTATGTATGGCAAATCCCATGCGAATATCACCATTGAAAAATTGATCCTGAGTAAAGGCGATAAGATATTGTTCACTGAAGTGATAACCCGATTGCAAAAATAATTGAAAAACATGCCCCCCGGTTTCAATTTCATAACTTAATGCCAGGTGTTTGGTATCATTCTCCATGTTGGTATACCCCACATATTCAAAGGACAATGATTGTCTTTCATTTAGTTTTAGTCGGCCAGAAACAATGGCACTAAAAATAGTATGTGAAATTATTTCACGATCATCGGCCAGTAAAGTATTAAAGTGAAGAACGGACGGACTGAATTGAATAGATACTCTATCAAAAAATTGCCTTGCAAATAAGAGACTGTTATAGAAACTTAGTCGTTCTTGAAAGGTATAATCAAATCTTCGTTCTGGTAAAGTTTCAATGGCTAGGTTGCCGTAGACTCCTAATGAATACAATTGCTTCTTTCCATTATTCTGACGTAATGGTACCCATTTATATCTCAAGTCAAAAACATCTCTAACACTGGTTCGGCCAATTCCAATACTGATGGCATCCGAAAGTCCATAGTCTAAACCAAGATGGACAGCTGCATTATTATCCAATCCGAATAAATCGCTCCAACCACTGCGAATAGGACCAAATGAATGTGAAATGATACTTTGAAGTTCACCAGCGGGAGTAAGTTGAACGGTCTGAGTTCCGACAAGGGTACTGGTTAAAAAGATTTCAGTATCCGGTAGGCTAGAGCCTACTCTTGTTCGTTCCATCTGTGCATATACAGATGTGCTAATTAAAAAGAGGAGGAGGACAAGGCTGGTTTTGTGTAGCATTTTATTCCTTATAGAGAAGAATATCTATAGCAATTTTTTGTATGGGATCAACTTTGACGATGAGTAATGAAGGTGGGGTAATTCCGTAATCATCTAAGGTTATCTCAAATTCTGATTTCAAACGATAATTGCCTTGCTCAGGAATAAGTTCACCATTCACAGTGATTTCCCTCTTTTGTCCATGAATACTAAATATTCCTTTAGCGGTTACCTTTTGAACATCAGCGCTATTCACATCAATGCTATCTGTTAATGTACCATAAAATTCGGCAAAGGGATATTGAGCGGTGTTCAAAGTAAGGCGCATATCTTTATCTCTTTTTTTAATTCCGCTGTCCAGCGTTTCAAGGTCTAAATAAAAATCAACCGTTAGATTATCGCTATCTATTTTACCCGTAAGATAGGTGCTTGTACCCGTGAATTCATACAGAGGAACACTAGAGGTAAATGAAGCTCGTCCCTCATCAGAGTAAAAAGATTGTGCTTCTGAAACATAGGGGAAGAATAACCATAGGAAACACAGTACAACCTTTGGGCTGAAGGTGAAAAATATCCTTAATTGCGGTAACTGGAAGTGTAGGTATTGTTTGTCCTTAATTATCATTGGCACCTTCATTAATCCATGCTTTTATCGCTTCGATTTCATCCCCTGTTAGATAGGGTCCACCAATAGGCATTTGCGGAATCTGTTTTTGAGGATTGCTGGTTAAAACGTCATATAAACCACTAGCAGTGGCTGAACCTGGAACCACTATTTGGTTATTCCATTTATTGCCAACGCTAGCCATAAGCGATGGGTAATCATTTAATGCAACACCCGCTTGAGTGCCATGACAACTTACGCAATACTGATTCAGTATAGGTTGAATATCTTTACTATACGAGACGTCTTGTTGTGTTACCCCACTAAGCTCTTCTACGTTTGTCATACAACCTGTAACAGAGTATACAAGCAAAAATAACAAGATTGCTAAACTTGGAAATAATCCAAATTTCATTGGTTTTGTTTTAATAAGTTTACTCACGTTAATATGTAATTTATACTATTTCCAATGAACAAGGAATCCGCATACGAACTCTTATCACAATACATTAAATCAAATTCTCTGATAAATCATTCGAAAATGGTAGCATTTGCCATGGAATCGTATGCTTTATCGAAAAATATGGATGTCGAAACTACTCATATATGGTGGCTTACGGGTCTATTGCACGATTTAGATTGGGAACAGTTTCCAGATGAACATCCCAGTTATGCTGTTAATGTCCTCCTGCCAAATTATGAGATTGGTGAAGATATTTTGCACGCCATTTTATCGCATGCTCCTGCTAGAACAGGAGTTCATCCTACATCGGAATTAGATCGTTATCTTTTTGCCTGTGATGAACTATCAGGATTTATTCATGCTGTATCACTCATGAGACCAACCGCTTATGATGGAATGAAAGTAAAATCGGTTACTAAAAAGTTGAAAACCTTAAATTTCGCTGCTAATGTATCCCGAGAAGACATACATGAGGGAGTACGCTTAATCGATACATCTTTACAGGATCATATACAATATCTTATAACCGTATTTCAACAAAAGAAATTAGAAGGATTAATTGATTAGATTCGTTAGTCTTCTATTTACTCTAAACCGATGCGATATAACTTCCTCATACTAGTTGCCTTTGTCTTTGGGTTTTTAGCTACAAACATCCCTCGCAATTATCTATTACACTCACCAGAGTATGTTAAAAATCACTTCCCATCAGAGCTAACAGAAGTGTCACTATTTTTAAAAGAATCGGTTGATTTTGGGATTATATACGAAGAATTGGCCCAACAAAATGTCCATATGGACCGAGATATCTACGATTGGGCCTTACACCTTTCAGGATGGAAGAGTGTTCCCCGGGGTCATTATACATTTGATACTGAATTAGGTTTAGAGGAACAATTCAATAAGTTAGGCAGAGGACTTCAAGACCCTATTATTTTAACAATATTACCTGGATTAGAAAAAAATGCACTACTTACGTCCCTTGCGAATCAAACTATTCATGAGGTGGGTGATTTTAAACAAACGCTGCGAGATTATGAATTTTTAGAAGACCAGGGAACCGATAGTAGCATGGTCTTAGGTATGCTTAGTCCGGAGTCATATGAGATTTATTGGACATCATCACCCAAACAAATACTATCCCGTTTAATCCAAGAACGGGATCAACAAAAAAATAAACTTTTCACACTCGTCAATAACCCAAAGTATTCATGGAAGGATTATATAATTATGGCATCCATCATTGAATGGGAATATAAATTTGACGAAGAAAAACAACGTATTAGTGGTTTATATTGGAATAGAATAGAGCAAAGGATGAGACTTCAAGCCGATCCAACGGTGAATTTTGCACTAGGTGAGCGTCGCCGATTGTTATATCGGGATTATTCCTTTGAGCATCCATACAATACCTACATACATAGAGGTTTACCGCCGGGCCCAATTACCAATCCATCCTATTCTAGTATACTGGCAGCGATGACTCCTGAGAAGCACAATTATTTATACATGGTAGCCAATCCTGAAGGCACTCACACCTTTAGTACTAATTATACAGATCATCAAAAGGCCGCTAAGCTATGGCAGGATTGGATTCAAGAACAATACCGGATAAAAAGACGTAATGATCTTAATGGTGAATAAGTAATCAATTATAAGCTAGTCTTGTAATTCATTCTTGTCATTTACAGCAGGTATCGTTCTAATAAATGAACGTCTATTGATGTGACTATTACGGAAATCAATCATAAATGCCTTACCACGATAGGGAGGTCGTTCTTTTAAATAACCAACAAGTGAAGCGGGATTCTTTATTTTATATAGATTCTGAAGTATATAATCTCCAGCATCATATCCTATAAAGCTGAAGTTATTAGGGGGGCTACCAAAACGTTGTTCATATTGATCTGAGAATACTTTGATATCAGATGCTGATGTATCCACTGAAAAACCTTGAGTATAATGAATAGAGGTATAAGGTAGTCGTTGAGTGTTTATACTAGCGCCACCCCATTCCTCTGAACCTAATATATCTATGGTACTCTGCATGGCTTCTAAATCCGTTACGAGAGATTCAATCAGCGTTTGAGCTATGGTACCAGTAAAGGGTGCATAAACGGCATCAATTATGGTTACACTATCCAATGTATCTGTAGAAAAATATTGTGTGTAGTCAGTGATTCCATATCCATTTTCTTCTAAATTTTCGATGAAATCATACGCTACAAAAGCACCTAATCGTTCGGCTGTACGTATAAATGAATGAGCTGCAGGAGCCCCAAGAGTTCCTTTTTCAGCGAGTACTCCTAAGGTGTCGAAGCCTAGCTCTTCAACGGCAAAAAGTGCCATTTGTGCGCCTTGCCCACTAAAACTTGGATTTATTTGAAAGGTAAAATTATTGTGTAAATCTAAGCTATCTGCATTCGCTAAAGGTAGAAAAAGTGGAATACCATATTCTTCTGCTAAAACAGAGTAGTAGGGAGCTTCATTCGAAAATAAAGGTCCAATTATGACATCTACCTGATGTTCTAAGACCAACTTGGTAAATTGTTCGTGAGCGTAGTGAATCTGCATTTCTTCAGTTGATGTTACGCTATTCGAATCCATTGAATTCTCAAAAAATAGAAAAGCTTTAGAATCACTCGTATTACTGTTAAAAGATTCTATTGACCAAAAAATACCTTGATATATTTCACGAACAATATCATATCGAGGATCTTGAGAATCGAATACAGGGAGTAAAACACCTATTCTATAGTGATGACCTTGAGGAGCCACACTCTGCCTTTGAGAAGAATAACGACTACGGTATTGAACTGGATTAGAAAGCTGGCGCTCTATTCTAGATAAAGCTAGGGGTGTATTTGTGGATTCTTGATTGTATAGAGTCAGTAATTCACTATAGGCACGTTGAGCGGTAGAATAGGGTATGTAATACATTAAAGATTCCAATAAAATGGTCTTCAATGCTAAGGAATGTGTGTGAATATAGAGTTCATATGCCTCGGAAGGCCGAATGTACTGGGTAACTACCTGTATTTCGTCTCTTGCTCTTTGAAGTACATCGGCTGAAGGGTTGCTATCGATGATGGATTGCCCTAACTCTAGTGATGCCAGGTAATTCTTTTGAAAAAAATGAATTCTCATGAGTAGAAACTGCGCCTCTAACATCCATTGGTCATTATTAATGGATTCTAATAGCCATTTAGCTCTCTCATATTGTCCTGAACGGATTAATGAACCTGCAACATAATATTGCTCTTCAGCCTGTAGGCTTGCTGAATAATCTGCAATAATCAGGCTATCTTGTCTGGTTTGGTATAACTCAGAAATCGTACTGGTTTGTTGAGCACCAACTAGTGAGTAAAGTAATAAGGCCGTAATTAGGCTAGTGAAATGCTTCAATAAAGCCATTTTTTATTCCCATTCGATCGTTGCTGGTGGCTTAGAGCTAATATCATAAACCACACGGTTAACCCCTTTAACCTGATTGATAATTTGATTGGATACTTCCGCTAAAAATGAATAGGGTAGGTGTGCCCAATCAGCCGTCATACCATCCGTAGATGTAACAGCACGCAATGCAATGGTATATTCGTAGGTTCGTTCATCACCCATTACCCCTACACTTTGAACCGGTAGCAACACGGCTAATGCTTGCCATGCCTGATCGTATAAATCATGCTCTCGTAATGCATGGATAAATATGGCGTCTGCCTCTCGTAGAATGGTCAACTTTTCTTTACTTAATTCACCGAGTACACGTATTCCCAATCCAGGTCCAGGGAAAGGATGTCGATCGATGAAATGATCCGGAATACCTAATGCTCTTCCAACCACCCTTACTTCATCTTTAAAAAGTTCTCTTACGGGCTCAATAAGGCTCATCTTCATTTTTTCTGGAAGTCCGCCTACATTATGATGTGATTTGATGGTAGCCGATGGTCCTTTAAACGATACACTTTCAATGACGTCAGGATAGAGCGTTCCTTGAGCTAAATACTTAAACTGGTCTAGATGGCCAACTTCTTGCTCGAAAACATCTATAAACGTTTTACCAATAATTTTTCTCTTTTCCTCAGGATCTCCTACACCCTCAAGGCGCGTTAGAAATAGCTCAGAAGCGTCTACACCTTTAACTGGCAAATGCAATTCATCGGTATAAAGTTTAAGTACTTGACTAAATTCATCCTTACGCAATAAACCATTATCTACAAAAACGCACAGTAACTGCTCGCCAATCGCTTTGTGAAGTAGGGTAGCCACAACTGTAGAGTCAACACCTCCAGAAAGAGCGCATAATACACGGTCATTACCCACCTGTTGTTGTATGGCCTCTATTTGTTCGTCAATAAAGGAAGAAGCAGTCCAATCGCCATTCAACCCGCAAATCGACAATGCAAAATTGGATAGTATTTGCTTCCCATACTCTGTGTGAGCAACTTCTGGGTGAAATTGCACACCGTATATTCGTTCTGATGTATTTCTGACAGCTGCTACAGGTGCTGTTTTGGTATGTCCTATAATTTCAAAACTCGGATCTAACTGTTCAATATGATCACCGTGCGACATCCAAACTACAGAATCTTGAGGAATACCTTTTAGAAGGTCATCATCGCTATCAATGAGCAAATGAGCTCTCCCATATTCACGTTTTTCTCCTCTTGAAACCGATCCAGGGCAAGCTATATGAGAAAGTAACTGTAACCCATAACAGATACCCAAAATTGGAACATGGAATTCTTTTATCTCGGGTTGAAATGATGGTGCCTCATCATCATTAACACTCATCGGCCCACCCGACAAAATAATACCATTGGGCTGGTGGCCTTTAAAACTACTTAAATCCACATTGAAGGGATGTATCTCACAATAAATGTTGAGTTCACGTAAACGTCTAGCTATAAGCTGGGTCAGCTGAGAGCCATAATCTAAGATGAGAATCCATTCGTGATGACGGCTCATGAAAATTAAATTAAATCTTGATAGGATTCTGCTGATAGTAGATCATCTCTTTGTGAGGCGTCGGTAATTTTGATTTTAATCATCCAGCCTTCACCATAAGGATCGTCATTCACTAATTCGGGTTCATCATCTAGTTTTTCGTTCACTTCTATGATTTCCCCATCCATAGGAGCATAGAGATCCGATACGGTTTTAACAGCTTCTACGGTACCAAAAGTATCATCTTTCACACATTCATCACCTGCATCCTTTAGTTCCACAAATACAATATCTCCAAGTTCACTCTGGGCAAAATCGGTAATGCCAATAGTTGCCGTATTGTCGTCATGAATATGAATCCATTCGTGGTCTTTGGTATAGAGTAAATGGGTTGGTGTACTCATAGTATAAAATGAAAGTTAGATTAGGTTTACTTTTTAAATTCGAAGGAAGTCTCAAGATATTTGGTACTTACGGACCCTTTATTAAAATTAGGATCATCCATAAGCTGTATATGATACGGTATTGTGGTCTGTATACCCTCAATTATGAATTCTTCCAAGGCTCTCCTCATCTTTATAATCGCTTCAGGCCTGGTTTTGGCTGTGACAATTAGCTTAGCAATCATTGAGTCATAATGAGGAGGGATGCGATAACCTGAGTAAGCATGAGTATCCAAACGAACGCCCTGACCACCAGGGGGATGAAAAACTGTGATTTCACCCGCCGAAGGACGGAAATTGAAGGCGGGATCTTCAGCATTAATACGACATTCAATGGAATGACCAATTAATTCAACCTTGTAGTCTTTAATGTTAGCTCCAGCAGCAATTTTAATTTGCTCTTCAATTAGGTCATAACCAGTTATCTGTTCAGTTACAGGATGCTCAACTTGAATTCTTGTGTTCATTTCCATGAAGTAAAAATTCAAATCATCGTCCACTAAAAATTCAACCGTACCTGCTCCCTCATAATTTACTGATAGGGCCGCATTGGTAGCAGCAATACCCATTTTCTCCCGCAATTCAGGAGTTACCAAAGGCGAGGGAGCTTCTTCTAGAATTTTCTGATGTCTACGCTGTAATGAACAATCTCGCTCACCTAGGGATAAGGCATTCCCATGCTGGTCGGCAAGAATTTGAATCTCAACATGGTGTGGGTTTTGAACAAAGCGTTCTATATATACTTCTGGGTTGTTGAAAGCTGTAGAGGCTTCATTTCTACACATCTCAAAGTTCTTTTTCAACTCAGATGCTTCCAAAACCACACGCATACCACGGCCACCACCACCAGCCGAAGCCTTAATAATTACCGGAAACCCAATCGTATCGCAAACTTTTACAGCTTCTTCATATGAATTTACAACCCCATCACTTCCAGGTACAACGGGCACTTTATTTGCAATCATCGTTGCTTTAGCAACGGCTTTATCTCCCATAGAGGAGATGGCTTTAGGGGAGGGGCCTATGAATTTTATATCATGTTCGGCACAGATTCTCGAGAACTCAGCATTCTCTGCCAAAAAACCATATCCTGGGTGTATGGCATCGGCATTTGTGATTTCGGCAGCCGCAAGAATAGAAGGTATTTTAAGATAACTATCTCTACTTGCAGCAGGACCTATACAGACCGCTTCATCGGCAAATTTCACATGTAGACTATCCCTATCGGCTTCAGAATATACCGCAACGGTTGGAATGCCCATTTCTTTACATGTACGAATAATCCTTAGGGCTATTTCGCCACGGTTGGCTATTAGTATTTTATTAAACATCCGTAATTATTCGTTAGATATAGTAAATAAAGGCTGGCCAAATTCAACGGGAGTACCATTTTGAACATGTATTTGAGTAATGGTACCCGCGCAATCGGATTCTATTTCATTCATAATTTTCATGGCCTCTATAATGCAAAGTGTCTGACCTTTAGATACCCTATCGCCAACTTTCACAAAAGGATCGGAATCCGGTGAAGGAGCTTCGTAAAAGGTTCCTACTATGGGAGCTTCTACTTTTTGACCATTACTTGCTTGATTTGTGGGTTCCTCAACGGTGGAAGCAGCCTTAGATGGGGTAGGAGCCGTGGGTGCTACACTAGGCGCTGCTACCATGGGTTGGCTGTAACTAACCTGAGCTTGATCAGATTGTTTTTTAACTTTTATTTTGAAATCACCCTCTTCGATAGAAACTTCATTTACCTCGCTTTCAGCGATTAAGTCGATAATTTTTTTTACTAGTTTTAAATCCATGATATTATTTTGCTCTTTCTAAGTAGGTTCCAGTTCGGGTGTCAACTTTGATTTTCTCACCTTCATTAACGAATAGGGGCACATTCACCACAGCTCCAGATTCTAAAGTAGCAGGCTTCGATCCACCTTGGGCAGTATCGCCTTTAACACCAGGGTCTGTCTGCGCTACGGTTAATACCAAATGATCAGGTGGCTCAGCATAAAGTACTTGTTCGTCATCGGCGTTAAATAATACCGTACAATTTTGTCCCTCAATTAAGAAATCTTTACGTTCTACCTGATGAGGGAAAATAGGTATTTGCTCAAAGGTTTCGTTGTTCATGAAAAAATACGAATCCCCGTCATTGTATAAATATTGATACTCACGAGTTTCCACTCTTACAGCTTCTGTTTTTTCACCAGAACGCCAGGTTTTATCAATATTTTTTTCGTTTACAATGCCTTTTAATTTCGTTCGAACAAAGGCTGGTCCTTTTCCTGGTTTAACATGTTGAAATTCAGTGATGGCATACAACTCGCCATCCATATTCAAGACCAGTCCATTACGGAAGTCGGCAGTAGATACTTTAGACATCTAGGTTATTTAGGTTGATGGATATGCAAAAATAAAGCTACTAGCAATGAGTAACAAATAATTCAGTTGATAAAAGCTCTTTTCGCGTTATAGGAAATTACTAATGATGTTATATGCGATAGCCGCAGGACATATCACATAAAGGAAAACAGGCCATACCTTAGCAAACAGACTCTGTTTAACCGTTGGAAAACCGTGTTCTAGCTCGTCTAATGCGGTATCTTTTTTCCATATCAAACTGATGAACAAACAAATAAGAAGTCCACCAATAGGGAGACCAAGATCGCTAAATATGTAACTAAAATTACCAATGAGGCTGGTTTTAAAAGATATAAGCACCGAAATAGCGGTTACCCCTAGCCCTACCATCCACGCTGCTTTAGCACGTGGTACCTGATGTTCATCTATCACATACGAAACTGGCACTTCTAGTAATGATATCGTTGATGTAAGAGCAGCAATACTGAGCAGCAAGAAGAACACAACTCCTAAAGTTACACCAACAACACCTCCTATTGTATGAAATAAGGCAGGTAAAATTTGAAATACTAAGTCGGTACTAGATGCCAATTGATCACCTACAAAAATTTCTATACCTGCACTTCTAGCAACATACATAGCTGGGATAATCAATAATCCTGCTAAAAATGCGATTCCAACATCCGCGAGGGTTACAAAAGCAGCTACTTGAGGGATATTTTCCTTTCTACTTAAGTAGGATCCATAGGTGATTAAGGCTCCCATACCAAGAGATAATGAGAAAAATGCTTGCCCCATAGCAGAGAAGACTAAGCTAGTGGTAATTCGCGAAAAATCGGGTAAAAGGTACTCACGAACACCAACCATCGCACCATCCTGAGTAAATACATAAAGTATCATAATAACTATGATTCCGATAAGAAGAGGCATCATTGTCTTGGTTGCCTTTTCTATACCATCACTAACCCCACCGGTAATGATTTTTATGGTACCAAGCATAAATAAAATGGCCAAAAGGGCATTTTTCCATCCATTCCCTGTGTCCGTCAAAATATCTGCCAGCTGGGTCCAACCTAGAAAGTAAAAAATTTCTTCAAAGGCATATCCAAATGCCCAGCCTGCAATTACAGAATAGAAGGATAGTATCATCACACCACAAATGACCCCCCAAAGACCTACAAGAGGAAAGAAGCGGTTACTACTTAATGCCCGAAAGGCACCAACTGGATTTCTCCTTGAAGCACGTCCAATACTTAATTCCGCAACCATTACCGGAAACCCAATAAGAAAGGTACATAGCAAATATATAATCAGATAAGCCGCACCTCCCTCAGTGGCTACTTTAGTTGGGAAACCCCAAATATTGCCCAACCCGACAGCCGAGCCTGCTGCTGCTAAGATAAAACCTAGTTTTGAATTCCAAGATCCTCGTTCAGTAGATGTTTGTATAGCCAAAATGTTCTCCTATAAAGTTATGTGCAGAAAATAGCTTAGTTAGAAGTATCTCGCAACCTGCGCATCAAGATACCCGAAGATTTTTCCACTAAATAGCTGTTTTGAATGGTTTCAGGAGTATTTTTTAATGAATGTGTTATCAAAACCTCCCATGTACCTTCCGGCAATATAATCTCATGATCCACACTTCGATTACAGTTGATAGAGATAAAGTAATCATAGGGACTTGAAGTGGATTCTCCATCAATAGAAAAAGTGATATGCAGGGGATCGTGGTATACCTTAAAATGTATGGATTCAGGGGGAGATGAACGTAGCGATTTATTATCTAACCGTATGTTGATTAAAGCCTTATAGTATTCATATAAATCTGAATTAAGATCAAGATCATCGAAATTTAGATAGTTCGTACTGTCATCTCGGTTATATGAATCGTGATTAAAGAAATATTTCTGAGCGGCTTCATCCCATGTTTTCTTGGATCTAGCCCATTCTTGGCCTGCATGAATCATCGTTACTCCTTGAGATACCATGAGTAAGAATGCCCCTAATTTATGCAAACGAACAAGCTCCACCTCATCAATTGATTCATCATCTGATTCAGACTGTAAAACCATTCGAATAAAATCGCCTAGAGTATAACCATCGTGGCTTTCAAGATAATTTATAGAATGATTGCTTTGCTTAAATAAACCATGTTCCTCTATATCAAGCGTTCCTCTGATAATGTTCTCTAGCGTATATCGATGTAAGTTATGTGGCCATTCGCCAAAAATAACCCCTTTTTGATGAGTGGGATCATATCCTTTAAAAGTATTCCGAATCCTATCATTCCAAGACGACCAACCTCGTTCAGAATAACCCACTGGCTTATATTCACCTCCCCATGGTTCTGCAATGAGGATACAATTAGGGTTAAGGGACCTAAGGCGCTGGGTCATGATGTCTACAAATTCCCAATCAAAAATACCTGCTAAATCAAATCGAAATCCGTCAATTTTATATTGGGTTACCCAATGCTCTAGTGATGAAAGTATAAGAGCTCGAGTGGCCTCCTTGTGTGTATCTAAATCATTTCCTGTCCAAGAATCATTTAAGTAATTAGCGTCCTGATCTAATCGATAGTAAGAGAGTTTTGAACTGAATCGTAAGGGATTTAAATCATATTGTGAACTATGATTATACACCACATCCAGTATAACACTCATATTTTCTTTATGACACGCTTTTACCACAGATTTTAATTCGTATATCGCCGAGGGTTGATTACCCACCAACGCATTTTTCTCCGTAGTACCATCTGTCGAATATATACCTTCCGGGGCATGAAAAAAGGAGGTCATATACCCCCAATAATTAATGCCCGTCGGATTCCAAGTGTTTATAAGCCCATTTTCAATTTCCTCATTAAAGGGGGGTTCATAGTAGGCAAATTTTTGCAGGGGTAGGAATTCTATGGCATTTACACCTAGATTCTTAAGGTGGTTTAAACCACCTTTTTGGGCTTTAATAAACCCATTATAGCAACTAGTGTCGGGAGCTATTGCTGAAGGATGAGCTACCATATCTTTAATATGGGTTTCGTAAATAATTAAATCACTGATATCATCGGGAAAGACATGATCGGTACCTTCCCAGTCGAATTCATCCTCTTGGTGTATCAAGCTTTTATAGAATCCTAAATAGTGATTTCGATTAGCTACATGGGTCGAGTAGGGGTCCGCAATTTCATAATGTGTATATTCAAACTCACTTGTGTATTGCGGCCCGTCTAAGGAATAGGTGTACCATTTATTTAACCAATCGAAACCTTCTAAAAATACAGACCAAACTCCACCACTATTCTTGGTCATATCTAACGTTTTCGGAACCTTTTGCTCATAAAATTCATACAAACAGAGTTGCACGGAAACCGCTTCAGGAGCTAATAAACGAAAAACAAGACCATCTTTTTGAATGGTACAGCCTAATTTAGAATCAGTGCTTTCTGTCAAACTTCTTTGGATTTTACAACGATTACTTGATGTGAATTCAACACGTAAAGCCTATGACAACAAACTTCCTTCCGCTGCTTCGGAAGTAACAAAATGAAGGTTACCATCTGGAGATTCGGCCATGAGTATCATTCCTTTACTTTCCATACCCATAATCATACGAGGCGCCAAATTACATATGACCGTGACTTTCTGACCGATTAATTGGTCCATTTGTACATGCTTTTTAATACCCGATAAAATAGTACGAGTTTCAATGCCTATATCTACTTTGAAGGCCAATAATTTGTTTGATTTTGGCACATCAGTAACTTCTTTGATGATACCTACGCGCAAGTCCATAGCCATAAAATCATCGAAAGAAACCGCATCCTTTAGACCGTCGTATTCAATGGCCCCCTCTGTTACAACATCAGAGGTATTATTACTTAATTGTGCTTCTAGTTTGTCCAATTCCATTTGAATTTGCTCGTCTTCGATCTTAGTAAATAGTATTTCCGCTTTTTGTAATTTTTGACCAACCTTAAGTAAATCTGGGCCAATATTTTCCCATGAAATAGCCTCATCATAACCAATTTGAGCTCTGAGTTTGGCCATGCTAGCGGGAATAATCGGATCAAATAGTATAGATAAGCCTGCAACAACTTGTGCACTTACATGTAGTGTATTATGGCAGGCTTCTATATCGCTGTCTTTGCTCTTCCAGGGTTCTGTATCACTAAAATATTTATTCCCAATCCGCGCTAACTGCATAGATTCTTGAAGTGCTTCACGGAATTTAAATTGTTCGAATGCAGCTTCAACCTTTTCTTTTTGAAGAGTTATCGCCTGAAGCATCGCCAAATCCTCATCCTTCGGGTTGCTTAACGCAGGCACCTTAGCATCGGCATACTTCTCTGTAAAACTCATGGTTCGATGAATAAAATTACCGAGTACAGCAACTAATTCATTATTAACTCTGGCCTGAAAATCTTTCCATGAAAAATCTGAGTCTTTGGTTTCTGGTAAGGTTACTCCCAATGCATATCGCAAGAGATCTGGCTCGAAATGGTCTACATAGTCGTGAAGCCAAACAGCCCAACCTCTTGATGTTGATAACTTTTTACCCTCTAAATTTAAAAATTCATTGGCAGGTACGTTCTCTGGTAATACATAATTACCATGTTCCATTAGGATAATTGGAAACATGATACAGTGAAAAACAATATTATCTTTACCAATGAAGTGATAGAGTTTGGCATCTGGATTTTGCCAGTATTTACGCCACTCTTCAGGCTTATTATGGTTCAAGGCCCATTCTTTAGTGGCAGATATATAGCCAATTGGGGCTTCAAACCACACATACAAAACCTTACCTTCAGCATCTTCTAAGGGTACGGGTACTCCCCAGGTTAAATCTCTAGTAGCCGCACGATCATTTAGTCCTTCTTGTAGCCAACTCCTAACTTGACCACTAACATTGGATTTCCATCCATCTCGGGTATCTAGCCATTCTTCTAACTTAGCCTGTGCTTTTCCCAATGGCATGTACCAATGTTGTGTCTCTTTTCTTAGTGGAGCTTTCCCAGATAAAGCACTTATTGGATTAATAAGATCGGTTGGATGTAAGCTATTTCCGCATTTTTCGCACTGATCACCGTAGGCCTCTGGATAGGAGCAATTTGGACATTCTCCTTTAACGTATCGGTCGGGTAAAAACATCTGTGCATCTTCATCATAAAAATGCTCTTCTGTTTTAGTACTAAAGAAGCCTTTATCATAAAGTGTTTTGAAAATTTCTTGTGATGTTTCGTAGTGTGTTTTACTACTGGTACGTCCATAATAGTCGAATGAAATGCCCATACGCTTGAAGGTATCCTTATTCCATTCATGATAGCGATCCACAATATCTTGAGGATTTACGCCTTCTTTTTCAGCGGCTATTGTAATGGGCACTCCATGTTCATCAGACCCACAAATGAACACCACATCTTCCCCTTTAAGCCGAAGATATCGTACGAAAAAATCAGCAGTTAAATACGCTCCAGCTAAGTGGCCTAAATGGAGAGGCCCATTCGCATAGGGGAGAGCAGAAGTGACAATGATTGGTTTTTTTTCTTGCATGATAAAGATAGATTTAGAAAAAGAAGATAAGCAGTCTTAGATAAATAGTTTTAGGCTATTGGTGTTTTGGTAGATAGTTGTCAAAGTTTACTCCTACCAAATCCCAGAAGACTTGGAATCGATAAGGAGGTATATTTTTTTTACCCACTACAATTTCTTCAACCACTCGGTTGCTTAATAAATAGGATTGCACATGTCTTCCGTATGCTTTAATTAAGCGATCTTTTAATGTGCCAAACACAGTATTTTTTGCTTCTTTTATTGCACTTTTATCCCTCATATGGCGCTGGTATTCATCTTGGCTCATGGGTTGTAGCGCATCACTAGTTTCACTTAAACCTAAATCGCGCGATTCTTTTTGAAGATTATCCATTAACACGTTAACCCACTGTTGTACCTCATTTGTTTTTAGGCTATGATGTATGGCATGCTCATTTAACCAATCTTTAATTTTATGAGGATTTAGAACAAGGAGCTTTAAATAATGGTTATCAACCATTTGATAAGGAGGTTTATTTCGATCCTTAGCCATTTCATCTCGCCATTCAAATAGACCTCTATAAATATGCGCCTGATGTTCATTCAAACCTAAAAGATCTTTGTTTTTCACTTTTACCGTTAAATCTTCATGATCTACTGGAAGTGAATAATGCCATTCATTTTCAGACAAAAACCACTCGTAACGATTTTGTAGAATCATCTGCTCTTTAAGCAGTTGGTATAAATCATTTAGATAGAGTACATCTTCAGCAGCATATTGAAGTTGTTTATTGCTCAATGGTCGTGCCAACCAGTTGCTTTTCTGACTCGCTTTTGAGGTTTCAATGCCCAAGTGTTCTAGAAGTACATTAACCAAGGACTTAATAGGATAGTTTAAGAGACTACAGGCTATGTTTAAATCACAAACATTCGTGGGTGAACAACCACTTAGTTTGAGCAATTTATAATCTTCGCTGAATGAAAAACAGATGATTTCATTATGATCAGATTCTAGTATCGAGTAGAAGTCATCTAATGGATCCTCCAACAATAAAGGATCTACAATATAACATATTGATTCGATGTAGCATTGAATTAAGCAAATAGTAAACCCGTATCCATATCTATTACGATCGAACTCTAAATCCAACCCTATAACCTTACTTTTTGCTAATTCAGATAGAAAATTGCGATAGTCTTCGGACGTTGTAACATATAAATAGGGAGGAGTACCTGGCATATAATTGCTTTATAATAGACTCATCAGATGAGGCGCTTATTTTCGGTTTACTTGAAATTCAAATAACCAATGATACCAGTCATCACCCATATATACCCGTTTCCAAGCATCATGAGAGAGATCTTCATGTACGGTAAATAGAACGTGCTGATGGCCCATTTTCTGTAAATCTGCCATACCTTTATAGAAATATTTCTTTTCCACCGTCCTGTCTTTTCCACCCGCAAATGCCCATACGGGTAACTGGTGTTCCGCTATAGTAGGCAACAAAGAAGGGTGGCCCCAAGCAACTACAGGTAGTATGGCTGCAAATCGTTCAGGATACTTACTTCCCATATACCAGGTACCAAAGCCTCCATAGCTAAGACCTGTTAAATACACTCGGTTTGAATCGGCCCGATACGTTGATAATGTATGGTCTAGAATGTTAATCAGGTCACCTTCAACTCGATTCCAACCATCTGCAAATAAGGGGAGTTCATCACTGAATTCAGTGACCATTTGGGTGGTTTGAATGGCGGGACCTCCCAACCAAGGTGCTCGATCGGGTACACCTGTTTCAAGCCGCTTAGGCACCCGATCGGTACTTCGATTTACAAGATATGAGATACCAAGCGTGTCTCTACCAAACATGTGGAGTTGAGGGACTATGAGGATGAAAGGAAGCTCTTTTTTCATCGCCCAAGCTTCGTATAAAGGTCCGTGTATGCGTGTATAAGCTAATTCATCTTTTCCATTACCCCGCTCTCCATCACCATGTAAAAACATAACAACAGGCCATTTTTTGTCCAATTCATCATAGCCTTTTGGTAAATACACATAATAATCACGCTCTGTAGAATCTAACTCACTGATATAGGATTCCCGGAGTAATTGGTCTTGATAATTTGAATTCTCACACGACATAATGCTAATAACAATGATTGAATAAATAAGGACGAATCGCCAACGCATTTTTTTAATCAAAATAGGGTGCTAAAATTGGAACTATGGTTTCGGTCCAAATTTCATATCCTTGAGCATTCATATGCAAACTATCGGAGATAAATATATGGGGGAGAGGTCTCTGATTAGGGCCAATCATTGGACTCCAAATGTCGATATAGTTAAGTTGCTCATGCTGCATAGTGTAGGCGTGCATTAAAGTATTTAGCTCATCATACTTTGATTTAAGATGCCATCGTAAAGGGCTTGGCTTAGCGGCTAATACAAATATTTTAGCATCTGGTAGCTCCTTCATTAGATCCTCGTAAAACACCTTCGCAATATCGGTGATTTCTGCTGCTGATTCAGCACCTGTTACATCATTATCACCCTCATAAACCACAACTATATCCGGTTGGTATTTAGTAATGAGTTCAAACTTATAATGCGCCAACTCCTTATAGGTAGACCCTCCAAAACCTGTATTCATAGTATTTAGCTCAGGGATATCCACGGAAAGTGTGCTCCAAAGCCGAACGCTAGAACTACCCGTAAAAACAGCTAATTTTTTTTCGGTTTGAAAGGAAATGGTATCAAATTTTGCAACAATTTGATCAACCTCGGATTGAAAGCGGTTTAGATCCTGTGCAAAAAGTGTAGTGGTAGTAAAGACTATAAGTAGTGTTACTATCGGTATAAATGTAAGGTAATTAGCTCGAGAAGTATAAGGTGAGTTCATAGGTATGTATTTGGTTAGAACTCAAATTCATCATTTATACATTCGATAACAAATATTCTTTAAAGCTATCAAAATCAGATGTCATTGAGATTTTAAACTCATGATCGGATTGTGCACTGATGTGTGAAGGCATTGGAACCGCATCTGGAATAACGGACTCTACAACCTCTCTGAATTTTATAGGATGAGCCGTTTCTAAAATGATAGAAAGACCATTTTTGGGAACCAATTCACATGCATTATAAGCGATAGCCCCATGTGGGTCTAGAAGGTAGTTATGGGTTTTATAAACCTTTTCGATGGCTTGTAAACACTGCACATCGGTATAACTTTTCGATTGAATAACTTGTCTGATTCTCTGTATATCATGAGAAAACAGATCTTGAATCCTACGTACGTTACTGGGGTCACCTACATCCATAGCATTTGAGAGGGTGGCTACACTTGGTTGCGCGACATAGCTCCCAGACTCTAAATACTTAGGAAAACTATCATTGGAATTGGCAGCAGCGATAAAGCCATGGATATCTAAGCCCATTCTATGTGCAAATAGTCCCGCTGTAATATTCCCATAATTCCCACTAGGCACTGTAAAATAAGTAGGGCTTTGTTTGTGTTCGGGATAATTTCTCTGAATCTGAGAGATGGCCCAAAAATAGTACACCATTTGGGGTAAAAATCGGGCTACATTGATTGAGTTAGCAGAAGTCAAGGTTTTATTTTCTCGCAAATCTGTGTCGAGAAAAGCTTGCTTAACAAGGTTTTGACAGTCATCAAATACGCCATCAATTTCTATGGCTTGAATATTTTTACCTAAAGTAGTCATTTGTTTACGCTGAAAGTCACTGACCTTACCTTTGGGATATAAAACAACAACTTTTACATTAGGTACTTCATAGAATCCATGTGCAACCGCACTACCGGTATCCCCTGATGTGGCTACTAATACTGTGGTCTCCTGATTTTTCTCAGCCGCAAAATATCCTAATGCACGGGCTAAAAATCGGGCTCCGACGTCCTTAAAGGCTAGAGTAGGGCCATGGAACAACTCAAGACTTAACACATGATTATGAACAGGGGTTAGTGGAATCGGAAATGATAAGGTATCCGAGACGATATCATTAAGTGATTCAGCATCAATTGAACCCTCTACATACGGTTTCAGAACATTATAGGAGATGTCTATTAATGAATGTTGCCCTAAATCCTTAATAAAGGTTGAAGGCAACTCGGGAATCTTCTCTGGCATATAGAGACCCTTAGCATCGGGTAATCCACGGAAAACGGCTTCTTCAAAATTTGCTCTAACTTTAGGGTTAAACGTACTTCGATAAATCATGTTGTTAGAATTAATTATAAGAGAATGGCACCATCTGGATTTATGTTAGACACATAAACATCACAATCAAGTTGTTCTTCTGAATACATGACTCTAAGTTCATCAGCAAGTTTATGAGCGATTTCTAAAGATTGAGAAAGCATAAACATAGAAGGACCTGAACCTGAAATATTGCATCCCAGTGCTCCATTTTTATGAGCCATTTCTTTCACCTGTTCGTAGAGGGGGATGAGCATCGACCGGGTAGGTTCGGCTACTACATCTTTAAGGGAATGACCGATAAGCGCGTAATTTTCTTGTGCTAATCCAGCAACTAAGCCACCCACATTGGCCCATTGTGTAATCGCTGTTTTGAGTGGTATGTGTTGTCTAAGGATACGTTTTGAATCTGAGGTCTTTACTTCGATATGAGGGTGCACAACCGTAGCCACTAGTTCTTTAGGATAGTGTAATGGTATGATTCTAAGTGGGTCATAACTTTGGATCAAGGTAAAACCACCTAGTAGGGAAGGGGCCACATTATCGGCGTGAGGTGTACCCGAAGCGAGCAATTCACCTTGCATGGCAAAAACAACTAGTTCTGTTTTACTATAAGGCCGTCCTAACAATTCATTCACCGCCATAACAGCAGCGGCAGAAGAGGATGCACTTGAACCCATACCACTTCCCGCAGAAACTTTTTTTACTAATTCGAATTCAAAACCAAAATCTAAAGTGTTGCTGTATGAATCCAGTAAAGCCTGTGCTGCAACGGTGCTAACGTTTTTTTTACTATCCAGTGGTAGATTATCCGCACCTTCGATACTTTTGATATGTAAACCCAAGTGATCGGTTTTTCGCACAGTAATAATATCTCCAATATCAGATAATGCAAATCCTAAAACATCAAATCCACTACCAACATTGGCTACAGTGGCTGGAGCAAATACTCTAATTTCATTCATATGTTAACCTATTAGGCGTCTGTAATTCGAAGAATATCCGCGAATATACCCGAAGCGGTCACCGCTGAACCTGCGCCAGCACCTTGCACAATTAATGGATGATCCGAATATCTTCTCGTATAGAAAAGGACCACATTATCTTTGCCCTTTAAATTGTAGAATGGATGATCCTGTTTGTAGGATTTAAGGCCAATTTCTGCCGTTCCACTTTGCTTATCAAAACTCGCAACAAATTTTAGTCTTTTCCCCTCATTATTAGC
>CAKZLH010000151.1 GCA_937125285.1 uncultured Balneolaceae bacterium
GGGGTAATATCCCAAGCGGCAAAGGCCAGATTGGGTAATTTTGGAAGCCCTAAATGCTCGGAAAGAGGCTGAAAATTCCGTGGGTCTGGGGTCTCAGAAGTGTCGGGTAGTTTGTAATTCTGGGTGATGGAGCCGACCATGGGACGTCCATGATGAACGTGAGCCATGACTCCAGCTAAAAATGTAGTCGCCACCGCTCCAAGACCGGGAATTAATATGAGTAATGTGTTATTTTGATCGTGATTCATAAGTTCATACTGTTCCTGTGATACCATTCCCAACGCAGTCAAGCACTTAGCCTGATTGTAGACTCATTGTCTATGCATACCCGAAGAATATACTTATTTATTGGCTTCTATATTGTGCTGGTTTTTGCCATGGCTTGGTCAGCGTCTAGTCTTCGATTTAATGGGAATTTGGAGAGTTTGTTGCCCTCGGAGAATCCGCATGTGCAGGCTTATGAGAAGCTGAAGAATTTACGCTCGAGCGAAGGCGGGATGGATCTGGTGGTGAAAGTGAGTAGTGAGAGTGCGGAGGGTATTGAGGAAACGGGGACTGTCGAGGCTTTGGATAGTTTGCAGGTTTTGGCTGTGGAAGTTCGGTTGGTGGAGCAGGCTGGTCGCGTCGCAGAGTTCATGATGCAGGATGCCGCAGAAGAAGGTGGCATTGCCTTTAGCGGTGTTGAATGGAGAAGCGACCTACAGGACTTGCGGAAGAATCTGTTTTACCTGATGACCGAACAGGAACTGGAGGGTATTTATAGCGTCATAGAAGAGGCCATTGAAGAGGAAAAAAAAGAAGTCAATCCCTTTTATTTTGAGCTGGAAAGCGATAGTTCGGAGGAGGCCTCCCTTTCTCCCTCGGAGCTGATTGCACGTTATAAAACCTCATCTACCCTACTTACGCTCATAGATAATGCGATTCCCTATGAGTGGAATCCAGAAGAGGGGACGATCATCGTACGGTTTCTGCTCCCTTTCAAACAGAGTGAAATTGATTTATTGGGAGCTACCTATGACCGAGCTTTAGACCTAGCAAACGAATATGAAAGGATGCACCCTGATGTTCAGCTGTATTGGGGTGGGGACTATGTGGATCATTATTACCGGATTCAGGGGATTCGCGAGGCCGTTGGAGAGGCCCTGTGGATAGGGCTTTTGGCGCTTTTTGTGTTTTTGTGGTTGTATATGCGAAGGGTCGGCAAAGAAGGGGTGCTTAAGTCGGGTGATTTGGCTTTTGACATGACCTTGATGCTAGGGATTTTAGCGGCTGGTATTGTGATTAGTTTAGGGATTTTCAGTTTGCTTCAAAAGGAAATCAATCTGTTTGCCGCCATCATATTTAGCGTGCTGGTCGGGATGAATCTGGATTATCTGCTGCACATGTATGCCATGATTCGGCGAGGGGAAGACCTCAGCTGGAAAAAGACGGCCCCCATTCGCTATAGCGCCTTAACCACAACCTTGGCAATTGCGAGTTTGATGTTTGCGGACCTAGATGGTTTTGTTCAGCTGGGAATGATTGTTACGATTAACGTGCCTATTCATCTGGTCAGCTGTTATCTGTGGTTGCCCTACTCTGCGGCGGCCCGTAAAGGGGAAGCGGGAGTAGGAGCGGGAGCGGTTCAACCGGAAAAAAATACTCAGCTATATGGGTGGCTTAAAGGTGGAGCACAGGATTCATTGGTACGCTGGGGAGGCGTAACGGTTAGCCTAATGTTAGTTATGGGAGCGTATTTTGGCCTGAAGCATGTACAGTTCAATTCGGATTTCAACTCGCTGGAGCCGGTAACCCGAACCCCTGATTTTCGCGAGGCTGCTAGGAAGATACCTGAGCCCAATTTTGTTCGGGAACCTTCTTTTTTATTGGCGCCCAGTAAGGATTCGGCCAAAATCTTTTTTACTGAGCTCAAGACTCGCTTGAATGATTCGAATCGGGGGGATGATCTTGGGTATGTGGATCAGGTAGAATCGCTGGTTGGGCGGATGCCTAGTGAGGCTGCTGAAGTGGAGCGTAAGCGCCAAAAAATTGAGGAAATTCAGAACCTTATTGCCATTAATCAAGAATATATGGCCGCCTTAGATGGCGATATTCAGCGCTATGCCGAATGGGCTCTTATCGCGGAGGTTCCTACCGAGGAAGCACTCCCAGAATATTTGTTGAATCGATTTAGTTTACGATTGGGTGGCTTGGCGCCCCTGATTTTGGTGTATCCTAACAGTAGTTTAGCAAGCGGGGATAACTCCGTAGCATACCTTGAAAATTCTGGGATTTTGTATGCACGAGATGGCACCCCGTATGTGCTCGCCAGTACTCAACTCATTGCCGCGAGTGTACTGAAACGGCTTATGGCCGATACTCGTTGGGTGACCATAGCTCCCTTTATGGCTTTATTTTTGGTAATTTTTGGCATTTATCGAAGGCTATCTTGGGTGATGATGGCCCTGGCTCCCTTGGTGGGTACATTTTTGGTCTTGTTGAGCTGGAATTTGTTGTTTACTGTGCCTCTGCATGTGTACAATGTGGTGGTGCTCCCCATAATTATCGGGGTATCGGTGGATAACGGTATTCATCTTGTGCACAGTTATCAGGCGCACGGGAAAGATTTTTTTGAACCCTTCTGGTCTAAGGTATATCCGGTTTTGGTGGGTTGTTCATTCACGACGGTGTTAGGTTTTGTGGGCCTACTGTTTGTGAATCATCCTGGAATGATGGATATGGGAGCCTTAGCTATAGGCTCGATAAGTATTTCGGTACTGGTGACTCTTGGTTTTGCCATGTGGCTGCATAGCTGGACACATCGCGGGTGAAGGGAGGGTGCTATAACTTTGGATGTTTGAACTATGGTTGTTTCAACTATGGCTGTTTGAATCCAACCACATCTGTTAGATCCCAGTCTTGAATGCGAGCTGTGATTCGTTGATCGACTCCTTGCTGAAGTTTTCCAACCCCTCGAAACAAGAAGT
>CAKZLH010000152.1 GCA_937125285.1 uncultured Balneolaceae bacterium
TGTATCATCATTTTGTAGGGGATACTCCTTTTACGGGGCAAGGGTTTGTTCGACCCGTATATTTCTTCATTCTCATCTCGCATATCGTGCTTTCCATCTTCGTGGTGCCACTGGTGTTGAGTTCGTTCCTCTTTGCCTTTATGGGTAAGTTTAGTACCCATCGTAAGGTTTCGAAGTGGACCTTCCCTATTTGGCTCTATGTATCGGTGACGGGTGTACTGGTCTTTTTCATGCTTAAAACATTTGGGTAGGGTTTGATGCCAC
The DNA here is from genome assembly GCA_937125285.1 of uncultured Balneolaceae bacterium. Taxonomy (GTDB): domain Bacteria; phylum Bacteroidota; class Rhodothermia; order Balneolales; family Balneolaceae; genus UBA1275. Next base: position 265 of record CAKZLH010000152.1, read on the forward strand.
CAACTTTTATAGGGATGGTACTAGGCCTGTTTCTAGGGTTTTGTCTTCCGGTCGCGGAAGCTTTCGCTCAAGGCGATGGGCAGCGTTATTTTCAGCGTTCGGATGCTTCTGAGCTTAGCTACACTCTGGCCGATAGCTTGCGTGGAGGGGTGACCGCTGAGCGCGCTTGGTGGGATTTGACCCATTATCACTTGCAGGTAGCGGTGGATATCGAGGCCCGTGCTCTTTCCGGAGTCAATCGTATGCAGTACCGAGTGCGTGAGCGTTTGGACGAGCAAACCGCCAGGTTGATGCAGCTAAGTGGAGTTGATGCCGCCGATGTGATTTCGGCTCGTAATGCTGGCCGCCTGCAAATAGATCTTCAGGCTCCTATGCAGCTGGTTTCGGCGCTTCAGCAGGGCCAGTCGTTGGATGTAGAGCAATACGGATCGGCTTGGTTTATTTCCGGGGTGGATACCCATTTAGGTGTGCATGCTATCGACCTTGTGTTCGAAGGCCAGCCAGTAGTAGCGGCCAACCCACCGTGGGATGGAGGCATTACCTGGCAGGAAGATAGCGCTGGCCGACCTTTTGTGGCATCGGCTAATCAGGGCATTGGTGCGAGTATTTGGTGGCCCAACAAAGATCATCCCTGGGACGAGCCGGATTCTATGCGCATATCGGTCCGCCTGCCCGACAGCCTCATGAATGTGTCCAATGGGCGCCTGCTCCAAGTGGAACAACACGGCGACGGCACCCATACCACTCATTGGGGGGTGGTGAATCCGATTAACAATTACGGGGTCAACATCAATATTGCGGCTTACGAACATTTTTCAGAGGTTTTTTACGGTCTAAATGGTCCACTTAGCGTAGATTATTATGTACTGCCCGAAAATCTGGAAGCCGCGCGCCGACAGTTCGCCGAAGTACCCCGCACGCTAGAAGCTTTTGAGTATTGGTTTGGAGCCTATCCATTTTACGAGGATGGTTTTAAGATTGTGGAGGTGCCTTATTTGGGTATGGAGCATCAAAGCTCGGTGACTTATGGGAACGGTTACGCCAATGGATATCGTGGACGCGACCTGAGCGGTAGTGGCTGGGGCATGGAATTTGACTTTATTATTATTCACGAGGTGGCCCATGAATGGTTCGCCAATTCACTGACCAACGAAGATGTGGCCGACATGTGGATACATGAGAGTTTTACCAATTATGCCGAATCCCTGTTTTTGGAATATCATTTTGGTTGGCAGGCCGCTCAAGAATATGTGCGTGGGTTACGATTTGCGGTTTCTCATGACCGGCCCGTGATCCCCGAATATGGGGTCAATGAACGGGGATCCGGGGATATGTACTATCGAGGGAGCAATTTCCTGCACACCCTTCGAGCTGTGGTGAATGACGATACCCTTTGGCGCGCGGTTCTTCTCGGGTTGAACCAAGAGTTTTTTCAACAAACCGTGGGTACTGAGGCTTTAGTAGATTATATGTCGGAGGTGGTGGGATTTGATGTGGCTCCTTTAGCCAAGCAGTATTTGATGGATACTCGATTACCGGTACTTGAATATGGATTCCGAGGTGGACAGTTACGCTATCGCTACGCACAAGTTGGGGCAGATTTTGCCATGCCCGTGGATGTAAAGGTGGGTATTTTAAGCAATCAGGGCTCGGATTCGGAGGTGTTTTCGGAGCTACGATTAGTGCCTACGACTCGCTGGCAAAGCCTGGATTTGTCTGAAATCATGGACCTTGGAATGGCTGGTTTGGCTTTGATCGCTGCGGATGATGAAAGCGATTTTCTGAACTCTGCTAGGTGGGATTTGAGGGTTGAACCTAATTTTTATGTGGGTAGTTTGGAAGTGAATCCTGGGGAGAAAGGGGTGGACTAAGTGCGTGGGTCTATAGACTTAGCGATGTTTCAAATCACAAATATTCGTATATATTCATAAAAAATCAGTATTATAGAGAGGTTTGTTATTTACGAGGTTAAACAAGTAACAAATAGGTTATGGTCAAATAACGAATATGGATAATGCAATAAACAAAAAATTACTGAAGCTTTCGGCTGATTGGATTATTTGGAGTGCTGCTTTTTTTATAGCATTTCTACTTCGATTCGATTTAAACTTTAGCGCAATCAGTAGTCCTGTGCTTCAATTTGGACTCGTACTTTCTGTTGCCAAGTTGATAGTCATTCTTTTAGCTCGTGGTTACGATCATTCTTGGCGTAATACATCATTTGTAGATGTATTCAAGCTACTTATGATAGGTAGTTTCGCTTCCTTTGGTTTGTTGCTTTTTTCAATTTTGAATCCCACTCAGGTACTTATTCCACTATCTATTCCAGTGCTCGAATTGGTAGTAACAACTTTTGCTTGGATAGGACTTAGAGCTATGGTTCGATTCTATCTAAAATATCGGATGATGACTTTTTCTCGTGGACGTCATCTTAAAAATATTTTGATAGTTGGCGCAGGTGAGAGTGGTGTTTTAATGGCTAAAGAGATGTTAAAATCGTCAAATGCGAATTTACGCCCAGTGGCATTTGTAGATGATGACTTGTCCAAAGTTGGGAATAAAATGTACGGTATTACCGTAATGGGTACGATTGAAAAAATACCTGAGGTAGTTCTACAAAAAAGAGTAGATGAAATTGTTATAACCATGCCTTCGGTTAGTGGTTCGGTGATTCGTAGAGTTGTAGAGTTTTGTAATAAGACAGGAAAGCCTTACAAAATTATTCCTGCCATTTATGACCTACTAAGTGGTAAAGTAAATATCAATGCTCTACGAGAAGTGGCTGTTGAAGACTTGCTCCGTAGAAATCCAGTGAGTCTCGATAAAAAGGAGATTAAAAAGTACTTGAAGGGTAAAACGATATTAGTAACAGGAGCAGGCGGATCTATTGGTTCTGAACTTGTAAGGCAAATAAGCCGGTTTGATCCTAAGCATTTAGTTTTACTTGGGCGAGGCGAGAATTCTATTTTTGAAATGAAGCGTAATTTGCGCAATGAACTCTCTACTATATCCCATTCTACAAAAATAGCTGATATAAGAGACTACTCGACACTTGAACATATCTTTAAAACAGAGAAGCCTGAAGTTATTTTTCATGCGGCTGCCCATAAGCATGTACCACTAATGGAGGAAAATCCCGCTCAAGCCATTCTCAATAATATTATTGGTACACGTAATCTTGTCAATCTCGCCGTAGATTATGGCGTCTCTTATTTTGTAAATATCTCTACAGATAAAGCTGTTAATCCTACTAGTGTTATGGGCGCTTCTAAGCGTATCTCAGAACAGGTAGTTAAATGGGGTGCTCTGCAGGCCAATAAAGGTGAAATATTTGTTTCCGTTCGATTTGGTAATGTTTTGGGTAGCAGAGGTTCTGTAATTCCTATTTTTAAAGATCAAATACGTTCTGGTGGTCCGGTTACCGTAACGCATCCTGATATGATTCGTTACTTTATGACCATACCGGAAGCTTCACAGCTGGTATTACAAGCGGCAGCTCTAAAAGAAAATGGTTCGATTTTTGTATTGGATATGGGCGAACCTGTTAACATCTCTGATATGGCCAAGGATTTGATACGATTGAGCGGCCTAGAACCTGAACATGATGTCAAAATTGAGTACACAGGTATTCGTCCTGGTGAAAAAATGTTTGAAGAGTTATTAACGGCCGAAGAGGGTACTCAAATGACCAAGTACGATAAAGTATTTGTCGCTAAAAATGGTTACGCCTATGATGAGAAAGAGTTTTCTGTAAAGTTGGATGAACTCCTTACTCTTGCATTAGAAGGAGACGAAACCAAGATTCGTGAAAAAATCTACGAAATGGTGCCTAGCTTTACTGGTTTAGCTGAAGAAGTTGATTAGTTTATTCGCTATTAAGCTATTCTATTCAAACACAATCGTCTTATTCTTGTGAACTAATACTCGGCGCTGAAGATGTAGGCTAATAGCTCGAGATAAGACCATCTTTTCAATATCCTTTCCTTTGGTTTTTAAATCATCGACCGTGTCTTTGTGGGATACTTTTGCGACAGATTGCTCAATGATGGGACCCTCATCTAAATCTTGGGTCACATAATGGCTGGTAGCTCCGATGATTTTTACTCCACGTTCAAAGGCGCGGTGATAGGGTTTGGCCCCTGCAAATGCCGGCAAGAACGAGTGATGAATGTTGATGATTTTATTTTCGAAGTTTGCCACAAATTCGGGGGTAAGTATCTGCATGTATCGAGCCAATACAATGAAATCGACCTTTAAATCCCCTAGTAACTCAAGTTGAAACCTTTCTTGATCGGCTTTAGTCTCCGAACTCATAGGGAAGTGATAAAAGGGGATGTCATACTTTTGAGCTAATGCTTCATGGGTGCGATGATTGGATAGGATAGCGGGGATTTCTACAAACCACTCATCTGAAAAGTACCTCGAAAAGATGTCGTAAATACAATGAGAGGACTCGGAAACAAAAACCGCCATACGGGGCTTTTCATCGGTGAAATATAACTGCCATTGCATCTCGTACTTCGAAAACAAAGCTTTCTCTAGTTCTTTAGCAAGTTCTGATTTGGGTATGGTGAAGTGCTCAAGTTCCCATTCAACCCGAAAAAAGAAACTATTGTCGGGCCTCTCGACATGTTCATTGAGCTGTACGATATTGCCGTTATGGCGAGAAAGAAATTCGGTAATGGTATGAATGAGCCCGATTTGATCCGGGCAGCTGACCAGCAGGATGGCGGTTGATCTGCGCATGTGTTTTCGAGAGTGAATGAGTGAGTCGAGGTTGAGTGTGTAGAGCTAAGATAGCTATTTAGACTTTCTTTGCAACAACCAAGCGAGGGGAGAGTTCGAGGGTGTTGAAGCCATGTTGTTCGAGGATCAGGCGTATGCCTTTGGGGCTGTAGAATAGAGTATGAGTTGGGTCGTTGATGTAATACCAGTTTGGGAAGTCAATGTCGGAGGTGAGGAGTTCGGTTTTGATGACCAAGAGGCCACCTGGTTGAAGTAATTGGCGGAATCGGGCGAATTCGGTTTGGGGATCATGGAAATGTTCAGCCACTTCGCAGCATACGATGAAATCGTAGGTGGCGTTTAGAGCCTCGGAGTTTGGAATGAAAATAGGATCGTAGGTGGTCATGGAGTACCCTTTTTCGCGAAGAAGTTTGGTAATGACCGGGCCGGTTCCGGCGCCATAGTCGAGTCCATGATGGTTGGTTTGGGTGCGGGTAGTGACGGCTTGGATGACGGGGCGAACGAACTTTTGGTAGCCTGGATCGTTCACGTCGTTGTTGTGGGTGAGGTAGCGGGCTTTTTCTTCATCGAGCGTTAGGTAGTGCCGGGGATGCATAGCGATGCTTTGGCATTCAGGGCAGCGGAAGTATTGCTGGTCGTCTCGTTCGATGTGGGTGTGGTAAAGCTGGCTCGGGGTTGAGCATAGGGGGCAATTCATAGGTGGAGTATATGGAAAGAGTGGGAGAATTGTTGGGGGTTATATGTATCTTTAGGTATGCCTAACGAATTAACCCTCCGTGTTTCCCCTGAAATAGCCGCGACGACCGAACTCTTACGTAAAGAGGTGGAAAAGGTGTTGGGTAGGTCTAAAACGAATGTAACCGGGAGTAAAGGGTCGGTTCAACCCGAGAAAAACAAGGAAGCAGAAACGATTCTGGGCATTCATGTTCGAAAGCGATCGATAGATGCTAGGGGCAGGACGCCAGTGATGCAGTTGCAAGTTCAGGTGTTTGGCGAGGGTGAGCAGGCCGAGTGGGAGGCCGTTCAACGGGC
>CAKZLH010000153.1 GCA_937125285.1 uncultured Balneolaceae bacterium
GTTTTACCACTACCCGTTGGCCCTAATAAAGCGATATTACTTTTCTCTATTGTAGTATCGTCGTCTTCATTGAATTCGGCTCCAATCCGCTTATAGTGATTGTATACTGCTACACTTAGCGTCTTCTTAGCAAATTCTTGACCAATCACGTACTCATCGAGCTTTGCTTTTATCTCGATGGGTTTTAACACGGGTTGAAAGGCTTTTTCTCTTCGTTTTGAAAGAGATGCCAAATCACTTTTTATGATACTGGACGCATCTTCTACACACCGATCACATACATATACCCCAGGTCCTGCCACCATGCTATTGACCTCAAGGCTTGAACGACCGCAGAACGAGCAGTTTACTATGTCATTGTTTTTCTCGTTATCACTCATGCGTATGTGATGTTTAGGTAATTAATCGTTTATATAGTGAATTTATCGGTACCTAGTTACTTGACTTTACTTATTACGTTATCAACCAAACCGTAAGCTTTGGCTTCATCGGCCGACATCCAGTTATTACGATCGGAATCTCCAATCACATCATCCAATGTTTTGCCACTATGATCTGCAATAATTTGAGAGAGCTCTTTTTTAATGCGAATAATCTCTTTCGCTTCAATTTCAATATCACTCGCCTGACCTTGAACCCCGCCCAATGGTTGGTGAATCATTACCCGAGAATGCGGTAAACAACTTCGCTTACCCGCGGCACCGGCCGTTAAAAGAACCGCACCCATACTTGCCGCCATGCCCATGCACGTAGTCGCAACATCACATTTGATGTGCTGCATTGTATCATAAATGGCTAGACCTGATGATACCACGCCACCAGGGCTATTGATATACAAATTTATATCCTTTTCAGGATCTTCTGATTCCAGAAACAATAACTGAGCAACAATCGCACTTGCTACCACATCATTTATAGGAGAACCCAAAATTATGATACGATCTTTTAACAGACGTGAGTAAATATCATAGGCCCGTTCACCACGTGAAGTGGTTTCGATTACCATTGGGATAAGGTTGTCTTCTACCGGATTTAAGGTACTACTGTACATAGGCTGTTGATAAATCGGTTGTTTGGTCATGGCTTATTGGTTCTCCTGCTGTTTTTCTTGATGCTTTCTATAGTCTTCTTTATTGAGTTCTTCAATTTGCACTTCATCCTTCAGTTTCGCAAATACTTTATTATCACGTATGGTGTTTCTGAGTGATTCTAGCATATTTGGATTCTGAGCATAATAGCCTTTCAACTGGTCAGCGGTGAGACCATAACGAGCAGCTTCCATCCCTAACTGAGTATCGATATCCTCAGCCGTTATTTCAATGTCGTCATATTTCTCTTGTAACTGCATATTGATAAAGTACCACTTTGCCTCTTTTGCTGCTTGACCCGCCATTTCTTCTTTATACGAGGTGGTGTCAAAATTCTCGGGCAATGTATTACCGTACTGTTGTTTGAGTCTTTCCACATAGGATTCTTGCACCTGAGATACAAAAGTTTCTGGTACCTCAAAATCATGCGCATCTACTATAACATCAATAACATCATTTTTGAAAAAGTCCTCAGCCGATTGATCATAATACTGCTGCATCTTACTCTTGATATAACTTCTGTATTCATCCTCGGTCTTAGCTTCACCGCCGCTTTGCTTAGAGAAAAACTCTTCATTCATATCTGCTTTAGTAAGCGCTTGAACCGTTTTTACAACCACACGGAAACGATCGGTTTCTCCATCTTCTTCAAGTGTCATATCAACAGTATCACCGGCCTTCTTTCCTTTTAGATGACTAAGAAAATCAGCTGCTGATTCTTTTCTCATGTCGATGGTTTGGTCCTTGTCTTGATCACCTTCTACAGGATTACCATCGGCATCAAGCGAAATCACATCTGCCGTGATTTTAGATTCGGCATCTATTTTGGTGTCCACTTCTTCCCAATTACCCTCACGTTCAACTGCGCGCTCCATTTCCTCATTTACCTCGTCGTCGGTCACATCATGTACCATCCCAACTACTTTTAATTTGGATAAATCGGTGAGCTCTACTTCTGGCTTGGTACCTATTTTGAACACCACTTCGAGTTCATCATTCTCCCATTGAAAATCTAACATCTGAGTTTCACCAACGGGGTCATGGTCTTCCACAACCTTGGTTTCAAAGATTTTTTGGATGTATTTGTTAATCTCTTCGATCTCAATTTCTTGACCAAAACGCTTTTTTATTAACCCTAAAGGGGCTTTTCCAGGTCTAAACCCTGGCAGACTTACTTTCGGACGAATACCTTTATAGGCTTCATCAAAACTAGGCTGTAAGTCTTCTCTATTTGCTAAAATTGTAATTTCTTTGTCGACCGAAGTCAGGTCTTTAACCTTAATTTCCACTTGGGCTCCGCTTGTTTCAATGGTTTAATCGTCTAATGAGACCCGGTTGTTATTTTCTAACCTTTTAGAATCGTATTAGACAAGGGTTTTGTAAATGTTTTACAGTCTAGAAAAATACGACTTTAATTAGCGGTATTCAAAGCAGAATTAAGCTAGTTCGATGATATCCAGATTTATCTCGATCACTTTGTATCTCTTGTCCAAATTGCTTCGTTTTGCACGAATCACATACGTTTTTAAGTCAGCATTAATTTCATCGAATAATTTAGTTTTCATCTTCGATCTATAAGAGGTGGAATTGCTCACGGTAAATAGAGCGTCATCAAAATCCACCATCATCAATTCTCTATCTTCTTTCTTTTTTTGTTCTACAATGATCTGCCAAATTTGTTGAATATACTCGTCTGTCAAGAGTACATGTCGACCATTTTTTGATACAACCAGTTGTTCATTTTCTTCCGTTACAAGAATATGATCAGGCTCTGATTTAAATGAGGTGTTAAATCTTAACTTTTGAAACAGTACCCAAAGCATTAGCGAGCATACAATCCCCAAAAGCACCCATAGCCATTCTTCGGTTAATATATACCAAAGCCATGATGTTGTATTAACTTTTTCTAACATACTGTCATCTATCTTAGAAAAGGCAAACCACAAATTTCTAGCATCCATGATGGTATTTCTACCTACAAATAACCACTCTCCTCGACCTTCATCATAAAAACCTGTTATGGACATCGTATTTGGAAATACTTCTTTTTTAAGCTGATAAAAAGCTCCATTGTCTAAGCGCATAAATAATCTCCCACCTACATGTGCCCATTCAGCAGATGAGTCCAAAGAGTAGGCTTTGTTATGACGAAAAGCTCCCCATACCACATTCTTATCTCGAGGCAGTAAAAAATTATTTACTCGCTTCCATATATGATCATTCAAATTGAATCGATATACCCCATAATTGTAATACCCGTTATTTCTAACGCTACCAGATACCTTACCATCATTTAAATAATATAGCGCATGCTGTCCTGGAGCGTACCATAACCAATTCCTACTACTTTTATCCGGTATATGGCCACCCTCGGGTGACTTCGTCCATTCACGAAAAGAAAAATCATACCGTAGTAAAATATTCTTGTGCTCCCATAATCCATATCCACCAAAAGCATAGATTCCTAAACTATCTACATAAACAGAGCCGGAGCCAAACATAAAGTCACGAACCCTACTATCATCAATTCTTTGAAGCTCCTTGTTTTCCATATCATATTCAAATACCTGTCCGATGGCGGCTTCCCACATAATTATTTTCTGCTCCTCACTCAACACTTGCATGTGGACATTTAATTGTTCACCCCTTAGATATAAGGTATCCAAACGCTCATAATCTAATCTGGAATCAATACCTGAATACCGCTCCAGATACCCTACCGTTGGATAGTACGCGTATACTTGCTGTTGTTTAGGATCGTATGAAAAAATTACATTTTGTAAGTGTGTGAGGCTTAAATCATCCAGGGTAAGGATTTGGCTTTGAAGTCCATTGTTATTGCTGCTAAGGACCTCTCGGGTATTTAGTAGTTCGGTTTCAGTAAAGTTATTTGTGGTTTCGTTCAAAAACCCTGAATCACTACTTGATGCTTCGTTTGAGGTACTAATAAAGACTGAAGCAACCAACCCCCCAAAAAACCATAACAGAGTAAACCCACTATGATACGTCATACAATAACAGCTTAGATTTAGAATAATTACTTCAAGTTAATTTGCAACAATTTAGCTCATAGAAACTAAATAGCAACTATTTTTAGTGTCTATATACTTTCCATATAGTTTCCAATACAAGCCCAAAAGACCCCTTATGCATTCAAAAGAGCCCATAAATAATTTCAGAAGGGCGCGGCATACGAATAATTTTTTTGGATTGCATGACTTCCATTCATTGATTGATAGTAATAAAGTATATTACACTTCACTGCATTAAACACAGCCACTATAACTTTTGAATAATTCGAGCACCCAACAAACGCTTATAAGTTTCCAATGGTCTTTCATTGAAAAGTTTGGGAAGGTCATCTTTCAACTCGCTCAAATCATAGTTCTTACTCGTTTTCTAACTAAGGATGATTTTGGTATAGTAGCCCTGGCATTGGTTAGTATTGAATTCAGTTATTTATTTGTAGATGCTGGACTAAATGCGGGCATTCTGTATCTGCAACATGCCTCTCAACGAGCACTTAGTAGTGTATTCTGGCTTAATCTTGGGTTGGCCATCATTCTCTATGGGCTGCTATGGCTTATCAGCCCATTTTTAGCCCATTTTTACGAGGAAGCTATTCTATCTAGTCTCATCCCTTTACTCGGTGCAAACATTCTCTTGTTAGCCATTGGCCGACAACATCGAACTTATTTGCAAAAGAATTTTAATTTCAAGGCGATCGCACTCACAGA
>CAKZLH010000154.1 GCA_937125285.1 uncultured Balneolaceae bacterium
TCTTGGTGGTATTATTAGCTATCAAGCTATCATTCGATAATTACTCTTCTTTCAAGATTCTTCAGAATGTTCACCCCTCCTCACACTCCCCCTAAACTGTCACGGTTTTCCATCAAAAACCGTTGCCAGTTCAGGTACCAGGGGAATGTTCGGCGTGCTGATGGTTTCGCTTTGGGTATCCCTCTCGGTCTTGTCATTTTCCTTGAATGCTGCGTAATTGCTGTTTCCTTCCCTCTTTTTTGCTGTCGCCAAGAAACTGGTCTGCTCCGAACCCTATCAAGGGCCGGTCGCGTACTCCCTTTCCAGACTGATTTTTTCTTTTCACAAGCTCCAATAAAAAATAAGCCCTCCACCCTTGGCTAGGGTCTCCACATCCTGCGTGATTCCGGCTTCGCAAAAGGGAAGCAACCTCAATTACGATATCCGGCAGCAAGCAAAACTGCCCCAGCGGAATACCCGCCGCTCACTGTAGAAGGGAATTTCCTAATTATGAATCCGGTAAATCAGCAGACCATGAGTTTACAAATGCCTACCAAAATCGCAGAAGTAAGAGTAACCTACAAAAGCAAGGTGTACGCCGCCGACCGCCCACAGGTCAAAGCCTCCGAAGATGCCCACCGCTATTTTCGCCAAATCTGGGATGAAGACACCATAGAGTTTTTTGAAGAAGCCTATTTGCTGCTGCTTGACCGCTCTAACCGCGTAATGGGGTGGTATAAGGTTTCGCAAGGTGGCATGGCCGGAACGGTCGTAGATGCCAAGGTCATTTTTGCGACTGCCCTAAAAGCGCGGGCTAATTCTATCATTCTCGCTCACAATCACCCTAGTGGGCAGTTATACCCCTCCAAACAAGATTGCGCACTCACGGAAAAACTAGACACCGCCGGAAAGGCTTTAGACCTTCCTTTGCTGGATCACCTGATCCTAGCTCCCGAAGGAGGTTTTTACTCCTTCGCTGATGAAGGGCGCATAGAAAACTAGCTCCCTTTCTAATGGGGACATAGCTCCCCCACAGGCGCAAGGGCATCCCCATTTTCCGCATTCTCAAAAGTTCATTTGTGCAAACGGTGTCCGTCTCCGACGGATTACCCCTACCCGTTGCGCCTGCTCCCCCTTTTTCTCGCCGAAAGGCAGAACGGTTAAGAACCATTCAATAACAACTAATAAAAGGACTGTAGCCATGACAAAGCAAGCCACTAAAAGAGACATTTATCAGGAACTCACCGACCGCATTATTGCTAAACTGGAAGCAGGTGTAAAGCCCTGGCAACCTACTTGGAGCCGTTACGGTTTAGCTCGTAATGCCGCCACGGGGCATATCTACACGGGAATAAATGCCTTTATCCTTAATCTGTTTTGCGGGCATCCCATTCCCTACTATATGAGCTTTAAGCAAGCTAAAGCGATGGGAGGCAAAATCAAGAAAGGAGCCACCGCCGAGCGGGTCTATTTTTATACCTCATACCATAAGGACGAGCAAGGCAAACGCATCAGCGACGAACAAGCCGAAGCCCTGCGCGGCATGGGAGAGGAAACGCAGCGTGTCCAGTTCCTCAAATTCTACTATGTGTTTAACATTGAAGATGTGGAAGGCGTAGAGATAGAAACGCCCGAAATCACCCTCACCCCACACGAGCAAATAGCCGCTTGTGAGCAGGTTATCAGCCATTACCCCAACGCGCCCGAATATGTGTTTGAGGATGCCGACCGCGCCTATTATGCGCCCGAAGCAGATAAGCTAAATATGCCTAAGCTGGAGCAGTTCCAAACGCCCGAAGCCTATTACCTCACCTTCTTTCACGAACTCACCCACAGCACCGGCCACGCCTCCCGCCTGAACCGTGAAGGCATCGTAAAGCCCGCCAAGTTCAAAAGCGAGCGATACAGCCGCGAGGAACTGATAGCAGAGATGGGAGCCGCCTTTTTAGCGGGTTACGTCGGAATATGCGGGGAAACTGAATTAGAAAACAGTGCGGCCTATCTGGATGGCTGGCTAAAAGTGTTGAAAGAGGATAGTAAACTGATTTTTAAAGCTGCGGCCGATGCCCAGAAAGCCGTAAACCACATTTTAGGGCAATAGCAACGAAAGGCAATGCAGGGAGCCTAAAAACTCCCTGCCCGTTTCACATTGATAATAATACGACCATGTCAAGCCAAACAACCACCCCCAGCCCCTACACGGTAGAAATAAACCAAGACGGCCAAGAGCTAACCGTCTGTTACTGGTGCTTCGACAGCGAAGCCGAAGCCCGCCAGTTTTTCAACCTGCTCAAAAATGGCTGTACCGCCTACCCGCTTACAGTTGCTTTGCTGGATAGCAAAGACCAACTTATAGAAGCCTGGACAGTTGGCGACGAATACACCTCTTCCGAGCCACTAGCCTAGTCCGTAAGACTCAACACTTATTATTGATGGTTGATTTGATGTAAAGAGCGAGAGCTGGTCTCTCTTGTTCTGCCTCATTAGTAATTGTATTAGCAATCTGGTGACATTCGAAATTCTCGCGACCGCCTAAACGGCGGTCTGTACCGTAATTTTCACTTTGATCTCCCTAACGCTTGTCGCAATTATATTCTCAAAGATGAAAAAGTCCAAAATATTTGATAGGAAGAGGTGGCCGGTTGCTACCCTGGTTCGATGCTGCATTGCCAAAACTCATTTTATTTGCTATTGTGTTGCATTAGTAATTTTTCTACTTTTGTGACCTGCATGAAGTATGTAAGTATCATATTGAGCATCTATCTTTTGGCGTTAGCCATCGTTCCCTGTGCTGATGGATCAACTTGGGATACTTCTGCTATTGGTAATTCTCTAGCTGTTGAGTTACCTGATACTGACAGCCATGATCATGAAAGCACTATGGACCATTGCTCTCCATTGTGTTCTTGTAGCTGTTGCCATATTACGATTCGCCCTCCTGTAAAACTGGATTGGCAGCTTGCATTCCCTTTGAAAGCTGCTGTAAAAAAACCTCGTATCCAAGCAGATATATACACTTCATTGTGCTTGGATGACATATGGCAGCCGCCAAAGTTTAGTTAAACCAAACATCCGCAGGCAAAGTACGCCTCGGCATATCTTTTTCGGTTTAACTAATTTTCATTTAGCAACATGATAGATAATCTAATTGCTTATTCCGTGCGGAATAAGTTCATCATCGGTGTCATGGTATTGGCACTGATCGGTTGGGGTAGTTATTCGGCTACCCAGCTACCTATTGATGCGGTGCCGGATATTACCAACAATCAGGTACAGATCATCACCATCTCTCCTAACCTGGCCACTCAAGAGGTGGAACAATTTATTACTACGCCAGTGGAACTGGCGATGCAGAATCTTCCTTCGGTGGAAGAGATACGCTCGATCAGTCGCTTCGGCCTCTCCGTAGTGACCGTTGTTTTCGCGGAAAAAATGGGCACTTACCTGCCTCGGCAATTGGTTGCCGAGAAAATCCGCGAAGCTGATGAAGCCATTCCTGATGGGCTCGGCTCCCCAGAAATGGCACCGATTTCAACAGGCTTAGGCGAAATATACCAATATACGCTTCAGGCAGAGCCTGGCTACGAATCACAGTATTCGGCTATGGAGTTACGAACGCTCCAAGATTGGCTCGTCAAACGGCAGCTATCGGGAATTCCGGGAGTGGTAGAGGTCAATACGGTAGGCGGCTTTTTAAAGCAGTACGAGGTAGCGATAAACCCCGAAAAACTGCGCGCACAAAGAGTCACTGTAACGGAGGTACTACAAGCACTGGAGCAAAGTAACGAAAATACCGGAGGCGCATACATCGAAAAGAACCCTAACACCTATTTCATTCGCTCTGAGGGGATGGTCAAGGAATTGCCCGACATTGAGAATATCGTTGTTAAAACGGTAGATAATATTCCGATCTTGGTTGAGGATATAGCTCTGGTTCAATACGGTCATGCACCCCGATACGGAGCGATGACCATTAACGGTCAGGGTGATGTTGTCGGAGGAGTGGTCATGATGCTCAAAGGGGCCAATTCCAGTGAAGTGACAGAGCGCGTGAGTAAGCGGGTAGAACAAATCCAGAAATCACTCCCAGAAGGTGTATCCATCAAACCTTATTTGGTTCGTGATAATCTCGTGCAACGCGCTATCGGTACCGTGGAAAAGAATTTGTTGGAAGGTGGACTCATTGTCATCTTTGTTTTGGTGCTTTTACTCGGGAATTTACGGGCCGGACTAGTCGTTGCTTCGGTCATTCCTCTGGCAATGTTATTTGCTTTGGGCATGATGAATGTCTTTGGCATTTCCGCCAATCTAATGAGTTTGGGGGCTATTGATTTCGGTCTTATTGTTGACGGGGCAGTCATCATTGTAGAGTCGGTGGTGCATCGCTTGCAACTTGGTTTTGCCGGACAGCGCCTTACTCAAGCTCAGATGGATGAGGAGATTACAAAAGGTGCTATCCGTATCCGTAAATCCGCCGCCTTTGGAGAGATCATTATCCTAATGGTTTACATTCCTATTCTCGCACTCACTGGCATTGAAGGAAAAATGTTTCGTCCCATGGCGATGACCGTAGGTTTTGCCATTCTTGGCGCGCTCATATTGTCGCTCACTTATGTCCCGATGATGACTGCCCTGGCACTCAACAAAGAGGTCGTCGACAAGCGCACCATCGCTGATCGGATCATGGGCTTTTTTCAACGTATCTACCGACCAGTCATTGAACTTGCGTTACGATTTAAAACACTTGTCATTGCCCTGACCCTTATTTTGTTTTGCATCAGTTTGTGGCAATTCTCCCGACTGGGTGGTGAGTTTATTCCCACATTGGATGAAGGTGACCTTGCGGTACAGCAAATTCTGGCTCCAGGCAGTTCTCTATCCCAGAGTGTAGAAGTATCCAATTTGGTAGCTACTAAATTGAAAGAGTCTTTCCCGGAGGTGATCGATGTTGTCGCTCGCATTGGTGCCGCTGAAATTCCTACTGATCCCATGCCTATTGAAATCGGTGACTTTGCAGTTACGATGATGCCAAAGGAAGAATGGGGCAGTGCATCTTCCCGAACCGAGATGTTTGAGCGCTTTGAAGAGGTGTTATCCGAAATCCCCGGTGTCAATTATGAGTTTTCTCAACCCATCCAACTACGCTTCAATGAGTTACTTACGGGGTCACGGGCGGACATTGCCGTCAAAATATACGGGGAAGACCTTGATGTACTCTTCCAAAAGGCAAAAGAGGCAGAGCGACTCTTTAATAGCATTGAAGGGATTGCCTCCATTAAAACCGAACAGATCGTCGGTATGCCACAAATCGTTATTCGTTTCAAATATGATAAGCTAGCTCAGTATGGCTTGCAGGTTCGGGAAGTTAACCGGGTCATTCGCACGGCATTCGCCGGTGAGCGTGCAGGCACTATTTATGAAGGAGATCGCCGTTTCGATCTGGTGGTGCGATTACAAGCTGATTATCGCCAAGAAATAACGAATGTACAACAGCTCTATATTCCGCTCGATAATGGGCAGCAAATTCCGCTGGAGGAGGTGGCAGAAGTTCGCTTCGAGGAGGCCCCAATGCAAATCTCGCGAGATGACACCAAACGCCGGATCGTAGTGGGCGTGAACGCTGGCAGCAAGGATACAGAAACACTGGTAAAGGAAATGCAGGCCATTGTTGATAAAGAGCTTCAGCTGCCGCCCGGTTACTATCTTACCTACGGCGGTCAATTTGAGAATTTGGTTAAAGCCCAAGCAAGGCTTTCCGTTGCGGTACCGGTTGCTTTAGCCATCATTTTCATACTACTCTACTTCACCTTTGGTTCGCTTAGCCAATCCGCGCTCATTTTTACCGCTATTCCGCTATCCGCAATCGGTGGTATATGGGCGCTATCACTCAGAGGCATGCCTTTTAGTATCTCAGCCGGAATAGGTTTTATTGCCTTATTCGGAGTGGCAGTATTGAACGGTATTGTATTAATTGCCTATTTCAATCAGTTGGAAAAAGAAGGGATGAGCAATGTCCGTGAACGGATATTGAAAGGAACAAGTGTAAGGCTCCGCCCTGTACTAATGACCGCAGCCGTGGCCTCCCTTGGTTTTTTACCGATGGCTCTCTCTACTTCGGGTGGTGCGGAAGTACAACGTCCTTTAGCGACCGTAGTGATCGGAGGCCTAATTACCGCTACTATTCTGACACTGGTGGTGCTACCTATTTTATATAGTTGGCTGGCTAGATGGCAGCAACGACGGATGAATACGACACTAATGATCGGTCTGTGTTTGTTAGCCTTTCCTTGGTCGGCGCAGGCACAACGCCCGTTATCCTTGCAAGAAGTGGTGAACGAAACGAAATCCAATTATCCTGCGTTGGAAGCGGCTGAATTGGCGGTGATGCAACGCCAAATGTTGGAGGGCAGCGGTTTTGAACTACCCAAAACACAGTTCTTCTACAATGGTGACGGCTTGGGAGGAACGAATAGTTTGGCCGAACACGGTTTTGGTGTGCAGCAATCGTTTGCCTTACCCAAGGTCTACCGTGCAAGGAACAACTTATTGTCGAGCCAAACGGACTTAGCCCGACAGCGTCAGGCACTCACCGAAAGAGAAGTCGAGCAAATGGCAGCTACCATCTATGCAGACTGGTTCAGCCTCTATAAGCGAGTCGAACTCTACGATCATTTCGATACGCTTTATCAATCCTTTGTGAACATGGCAACGGTTCGAGTGGAAACCGGTGCTACCTCACCGCTTGAATTGCTGACGGCCAGAAATAAACTGGAAAATCTGCGGCTCGGGTATCGGCAGAATAATGAAGGGGTAGTGATGCTGGAACAACAATTGCAATTGTTGCTCAATTCTGCGGATGACCTAATACCCAGTGTAAATGAAAGTCAACGCTTTCCTATCAATAATACCGATAGTTTAACGGATCACCCACTGCTTGCCTATAATGAGCAATTGCAAGTAGTTGCAGGGCAGCAGCTGGAAGTAGAGCGCAATGAACTCCTACCGGAATTTAACATCGGTTATGCTTATCAAGAATTCGGTGGTGTAAACGGCTTGAGTGGCGTGCGTCTGGGGGTGAGTATTCCCATTTTCCAGGGTGCACAGCGCAAGCGAATAGATGCCGCTGAGGCCCAGCAACAGATCGCCCGCTCACAACAACAGACGAGTCGCGTTCTTTTGCAAAGGCAATTGCTGGAGTTACAGCAAGATTTGCGACAAGCGGAGCAGGCGCTTGATTTCTATGATGAGCAGGGAGAGCAATACGCTAAAGAGCTACTGCGCACTGGACGGCTTCGTTACGAAGCAGGAGAAATCGGCTATGTCGAATTCGTGCAGGCACTCGAACAGGCGTTTTTGCTGGAACTCCAATATCTGGAAGATCTCAGGCGGTACAATCGTACAGTAGTGCTCATCAATTATCTCAACCTCTAATCTTGAAATACCATGTCTATTACATATAAATGTTTATTACCTCTTCTCTCCATAGTCATTTTTGCATTTGCGTGCAGTTCAGATCACACCCATGCTGAAGATGGCCATGACCACGGAGAACCCCACACAGAGCAGCAAGAGATAGCAGAAGAATCTCATTCAGATACAGAAGTGGAATTAACCAATGAGCAGATAAAAACCATCGGTCTTACTATTGGAAAAATGGAAGAGTTGAAGATCACTGGGTTTATTAAGGCTAACGGTGTTTTAGACCTTCCTCCTGATGAAATCGCTACTGTTACTGCACCGGCTAACGGCTTTGTACAGTCTACCAAAGGAGAATATCTCATAGGAAGCTATGTGAAACAAGGAACGGTACTAGCCCGCCTGGAACATCCAGACTATCTGCAACTACAGCAGGATTATCTGGAAGTAGTGGCTCAACTGGAATTTTCCCGACAGGAAGTATCCCGCCAGCAGGAACTTAGTGGTGCTAATGCAGGTGTATTGAAAAGTTTGCAGGAGGCCACCAGTGTATTAAAAAGACAAGAGGCGCAAGCCAAAGGGCTGGCAGCCAAACTTCGCTATTTGGGAATCGATCCTGAACAAGTCTCCAGTGGAAAGGTCTTCTCAACGATTGGCATCACTGCCCCTATATCAGGTTATATTACCAACCTGAACATTAATCAGGGACGCTATGTGCAGCCGTCGGAAATGCTCTACGAGATCGTGAATAATCAGCATGTTCATCTGGAATTGGATGTCTTTGAAAGCAATATTTCTCAAGTACAGGAAGGCATGCCCATCAGCTTCACCCTACCTTCCTTGAGTTCGGAAGTGTTTGCAGGAGAAGTCCGACTAGTGGGACGCTCTTTTAATATGGAAAACAAGACAGTAAGGGTACATGGGCATATTGACGGCAAAAACCCAAATTTTATACGTGGAGCCTATGTCGAGGCAAAAATCTGGAATGACGCAGCCACCGTAAAGGCACTTCCGGAAGGGGCCGTCATTTCAGAAGGTGGCCTCAACTATATCTTCATTCAGGAAGAGGAAACTCCAGATGGCAAACATTTTCGGCGCGTATCAGTGAAGGTGGGGGAAAAGGATAATGGATTTGTTGCCGTAGAACCACTGGAGGTTTTGCCAGATGGTACGCGCTTTGTCACCGATCAGGCCTATTATCTGGCTGCCCAGATGATGAAGGGCGAACTTGAACACGAACATTAAAATTTCTCTAGAGCGGGACATTCCGTCCCGCTCTAGAGAACGGAAAGCATGTCTTTAGAACGCTAACCAATTTTGCACTTCAACCGATTAGCCTAATGAAAAAACTAAAGATTAAAATACCAGTATTATTACCTTCCCTTCCTGATCAAAAGGATAATTGTGTTGATCGTCTGGTTGAAAGCCTGACAGGTGAAGCGGGGATAGAATATGTTCATATCGAGCAAGCAGAACCATCGCTTATCTGTATACATTATCAGCCGGAACTGATCACTTTGAGTAAAGTCAAGCAAATCGCTAGTAGAACGGGAGCAGCTTTAACGCACCGTTTTCGGCATACTCTTTTGAATGTAAAAGGAGTCCGGCATCAAAGACATGCACGCCGAATCGAAGTGGCTTTGCTTGAAAAAGCAGGTATTCTGGAAGCGGTCGTCTCCGTATCTGGCGTCCTACGCCTAGAGTGGGATAGTGAAATTATCGGCGAAAAAGAGGTGTTTGAAACAATTGAAAGTGCCAAACTCCAAATTGAGACCCTTTCACAAATTAACCACCCTCATGATGGTGAAAAAGACCATGAGCACGACCAGGATCACAACCACGGCCATACTCACGGTGGAATACTGGGTGAGAACACCGAATTGTATTTTGCCATTGGAAGCGGTGTGTTCTGGTTAGCGGGCTTGATCCTCTCATTTCAATCTGGTGTTGCCGAACATTTCAATATTGGACTTTTCGTCGTAGCATTACTCCTGGGTGGATATTTTACACTTCTGGAAGCGATAGCAACCGTTCGTAAGGGGCAATTTGAAATTGATTTCTTAATGCTGGTTGCTGGTGCCGGAGCAGCTTCCCTAGGAAAATGGGAAGAGGCAGCTTTATTGCTGTTTTTATTCAGCTTGGGGCATGCATTGGAAAACTATGCGATGAGTCGGGCCCGAAAGTCCATAGCAGCTCTTTCTGATCTTGCTCCTCCCACGGCGTTAGTCCGACGAAATAATGAGGTAGTAGAGCTTGGCGTCGAGGAACTAGAAATTGGGGATGTCATAATCGTCAAACCTAATACAAAGATTGCCGCTGATGGGGTGATCATCAACGGAAACAGTGCTGTTGATCAAGCGCCAATAACGGGAGAAAGCGTACCCGTTGATAAAAATGCGGTTGCTGATACTGCCGTAACCTACGAACTTGATCAGCTCCCGGCTGAAAACAGAGCCTTTGCGGGGACGATAAATGGTAGTGGTGCTCTGGAGGTAAAAGTCTTGAAATTGGCGAAAGATAGCACTCTTTCTAAACTAGTCGAACTCGTTAAGGAAGCCGAAACTCAGAAATCACCTACGCAACGGTTGACCGATAAGTTTGAACGCTATTTCGTACCTGCCGTACTGATCTTGGTGGTAATATTATTGTTTGCTTTTTTAGTACTGGATGAAACCTTTGCCGATAGTTTCTACCGGGCAATGGCAGTGCTGGTTGCCGCATCACCTTGTGCCTTAGCTATATCTACACCCAGTGCTGTGTTAGCCGGAGTAGCAAGGGCAGCCCGACAGGGCGTACTCATAAAAGGAGGTCGTCCGTTAGAGGATTTGGGTAGCTTGAATGCACTTGCTTTCGATAAAACCGGAACATTGACGGAAGGAAAGCCTAGGTTAACTCACTCCATACCATTTGATTCGATAGATAAGGAAACTTTGCTAAGTGTTGCTGTTGCCGTCGAGGAACTGAGCGATCATCCTTTGGCAGCAGCTATAGTAGAAGGTGGACAGGCAGAATTGAAAAATATAAACCTTCCAAAGGCACAGAATCTGGAAGCTCTCACAGCACGCGGCATTAAGGCAACGCTTGAGAATAAAATCGTTCACATTGGTAATCGCAGATTATTCAAAGAACTAACGGGGGCTGAAATACCACAGGGAATAGATCAGAAGATGACAGAGCTTGAGGAGGAAGGGCATACTGCGATGATTGTCCATCGTGATGGTCAATATTTAGGAATAATCTCAGTAATGGATGTTGCTCGCCCGGAAGCTGCTGCCACGCTAGGCAAGTTAAAGGAGATTGGCATTCAACGAATGATAATGCTCACTGGCGATAATCAAAAAGTAGCAAATGCCGTGGCAAAAAACATCGGCATTACTGATCCTATGGGAAATCTATTACCTGAAGACAAGGTCAATGCTATTGAAGATTTGAAGCAGAAAGAAGGGAAAGTAGCAATGATCGGTGACGGTGTTAATGATGCCCCTGCTATGGCAAAAAGTACGGTTGGTATAGCAATGGGAGCGGCGGGTTCGGATGTAGCACTTCAAACAGCAGATATTGCGCTCATGGCAAACCGATTGGATAATCTACCTTTTGCGATTGGGTTGAGTAGAAAAGCAAAATGGATTATTAAGCAGAATCTCTGGATCAGCCTTGGCATGGTGGCTATTCTGGTTCCTCTGACTCTGTTTGGTGTCGCACAAATCGGACCGGCGGTCGTTGCACATGAAGGGTCGACCCTGGTTGTAGTTGCAAATGCCTTGCGTTTGCTAGCATATCCCCGTTAGATTCTTCTTCTTTCATATAAAGGAAGAGTTTTCGTTGCTAGCGGGAATAAAAGATAAATCATCTTAAAGTCGGCAATATTACTTGACGGTCAATGCAGCTATTTCTTGTATAGCTTACTGATTCGTTGCTTATTGCGAAACTCAAGTAACTCTGCCCGAATATATCTTTTTTCCTTCATGTGGTGAAACACTGTAAAATGCCCTTCATTGACCAAATAACGGAGTTGCTTAGAACACATACCGAGCAAGCGGCAAGCCGTGCCGGTGCTAACCAGGTCATCTTCCCCGATAACCCGCTGAATTTCCTCGTTAACATTGGTAAATTCTTCGCGGATCATTTCCCGCAAAATCTCCTTCAATTGGTGTGGGGTGACGGAATGTAGCACGACCCCGTTATCTCTGATTTCCATATCGTGAATTGTTTAATTTTTGGCAATCTATAGAAAAGAACAATTGCGCACAAATAACTATAAAACAGCGACTTGTGTCCATGTTGTGCCGATTTGAAACGATATGAAATCATCTGGAATATCACTTGGAACTAAGTGAAATCAAATGGGATAATCTGGGAAATTCCATCCAAAGCAAACTTTAACACTTTTTAACATTTTAGGGCAAAAAATAAGCCCTCCCGAAGTGGAAGGGCTATTTTCAAATCTCCAAATTAAGCGGTTCATCTAGTAGCTGATGTCGTAATATTCGTACCATAAGCAGCCGTTTTTCATTCTCCTGCATGGATTTCAAAATAGTCTGGTGATGTGGTTTGCTTTCTGCTTCCCGCGCTTGGTGCTTTTCGAGTGAGGCCGTGTATCTTTCCCGAAAGCGTTTTTCTAATCGGTCGAGATTATGACCTAGGAACGGGTCTTCACTATCCAGCAGAACCCCGTAAAAGGTGGCACTTATTCGCCCTTCCCCATCGTCGGAAAAGGGCGGTTCCCCTTTCCCCGCAAATGCTCGTTTAGCTCTTTGAGCAAATCGGCGGCAGGGTCGCTTTCCGGTTCATTAGGCGATTCCGGTTCTTGCAACTCTGGTTCCTCATCGCCTGCTGGCAGCAATACCTGTGGTGTTGCGTTCGGCATTTTTCCTGCCTCTAGTTCGGCGATGAAGTGCTTAAGTTCTGCCTTTGCCAAATAGAACGCTTTTACTTCCTGCCACCGCTCCCTATCCGAGAATAGCTCCATTTGCGTCGCCAGTATCGTTTCGCGCAATATCATTATTTCAATTACCCAGCCGATCAGCATGAGGGTAGAAACGGAGACTATCCAAGTATAGCCGAAGGGTAGCAATACCAATATCGCTTCGATTAGGGAGAGGACAAGCAAAGCAGTAGCGGCAATTATCCCAAAGGATAGCTTGCCCTGAATCTGTGCGGGGTTAAGTTGAAAGAAGAATACCAGCGTCCCCCTACCCGCTTGGATAGCCAGAGGCACCAGAAAAGCCGCTATCATAAAGCCAATATTTGCCGCATTCTGAGCATGGAAGATGCCCATGATGATGGCCGAGATAAGATAGGTAGCAATAAGCAAGCTAAAGCACAGTTTCGGGAGTATCGCCCGCAGTTTCTTGATGGACTTTCCGAAGTCGTTATTGAAGAGTATGTTTTGCATGGATTTTTTCTTTTCAAGAGCAATGAATAATTAAGCACCCAGTGCTTTTGCCTTAGCACCGCCGTCGGGTTGACGGCTTTGCTGTGCCATGATGTTGAGGGCAATTTCCTCAGCGTTCATTTCGCCGTCTATGCCGATATATTGTCGTAGCTGCGATTCGGTAGCGTGGCCGGTCATCGGCATAATTTGGGCAAGGCTGTAGCCCATGCGGTAGAGGTTGGTCGCAAAACTGCGACGACAGATATGAGAGGAAACCAGTTCATATTTATGCGCAAAAGACTTGGTTACCGTTGCCTTGCGCCCGATATATTGCTCCACGATGAGCAAGCGTTCATCGAAGCCTGCCAGCTTGCAAAGCTGCTTCAGGCCGTCATTGAATTTCTGCATCGACATCTTGGGCGTAGCGTAATCGTTCCGCTCCAAAACTGAAAGTAGCCAGGGGAAGAGATTAACGGGAACCTTGACCGGCGTATCGGTCTTAGTAGAGATGACCGAAAGAATGGTTGCACCTTTTAGGGTGCGGTAGAAGTGGTCTTGGCTGTAGCGCGAAAAGTCGCTCCATCGTTGCCCCGTTCCTGCCCCGATCAGGCATATATCTCTGACTTTCGCCAAAAAGCCAGCGAGTTTCATTTCTGCCAGAATACCAAGTTCATCATTAGAAAGCGTGACCAGTTGGCCTTCCGCTTTCTTTCTGGATACCACCCACCCTTCTCCGAGGTAGTCCGTATGGGAGTGCAGCTTTTTCCGTCGCGCCCGCTCCAAAAATTGCCTCAATACTTTCAGTGTCTTGTTGCCGTAGGCAAGCTGAGTATTCTGCTTGGCAAGCCAATCGATCAGCTTGAGGCGAAGGTTCCAGTCTACATCCTCATAAGTGAAGCCGCGAGTTCCATACACCTCAGCGGCAAACTTCTTGATGCGGCCTGCATGGGTCTCAAAGACCTTCCAGCTACCGCGTTTCATCTTGGCAGCTTTCATTTCGGCTATTTCGAGGTCGAGGAATTTAAGGAAGGGAATTCTATCGTCTGAATCGCCCTCTTCCTGCTCAGGAGTTTCCGTTTTGCCGATTTTGATGTCTAACTCCTCTTTGAACGCTTCCAGCGAAATTCGACCATATTCTGAGGCAATAAATATGTCCATACAATAGGTCGCTAGGTCATCCAACTTGCGTTTGATGACAAAGAGGTCATTCCGTCGCTCTCTGGCGAAAGGACGTTGCGCCCTACCATCCCAATCTTGGGGATGGATATTGAGTCCGGTAGAGTATTGGAGCCGCTTTCCTTTGTAGCGTAAAACAAGGAAGATAAGCGTTTCCGAATCGGCATTTGGGGCTTTGAGGTTGAATCTTGGTTTTGGTAATTTGCCCATATTTTTTTGGGTTTACCACCAAAATATTCCAACCGAAGCCTTAATTCCTAGCAGTCGTTTTAGCAGTCGTCAGTGTTCCAGTCTTTTCCGCCATACTAAGCGTTTTTGCAAAAAATCGGCTAAAATCTGCCATTTTTTCAGCGAAATACCGGAAAACCCCGTATAATTGTATCGAAATGTGGACCTAGTGGGTCTACAAGAAAAGCCCCTGAATGTCCAGACATTCAGGGGCTTTCTACTTTCAATACATTCCCTGTTTACAAGTCGTTGACAAAAAACTATAGTGCTCCTCAGGCCAGCGTTCACTCTTTTCACGAAACGCCAACGCCTTACTCACTACCCTCAACCTGATATAGCATCTACAATGCAGGAGCAACCTAAAGGCATGGGGCAAAAACGGCAGACAATAGAACGGTCATTTTATATCATCTGTGTGGAGCGTTTGAACGCAGCAATTGCCCTTAACCGAGCGACATAACAAATTTTCCTACGAAGTAAACGAGTGGAAAGAAGGAAAGGCAGGCTGTCCCCGAGCCGGATACTGCACCACTGACCCAGCCGGATTTTGAATTCCAGACCAAATCAACTTCTGCCGGCCAGGACTGGCTGAAGGAGGTGGAAACAGCGGCTAAAGCAGCGCTTGAAAAAGGGATTAAGCTCAACACCCTCCTGCTGGCTGAGCAAGTCTTCCTTAGCGAAAGGCAATTCGCCCGCAGGCTCAAAAAACTTACCGGCCTGACACCCAATAACTACATTCAGGAGGCCCGGCTTCAGCTTGCCCGGCAACTCCTCGAACGGCAGGTGTACACTACCGTCAATGAAGTCGCACAGGCGGCCGGCTACAGCTCAGGCAGCTACCTGACTAAGGTGTACGATCAGCGCTTTGGGAAGAAGCCGGGGGATTATTTTCAATAGGGCGGAACTCCGCTCACACGCTTCAAAGAATCATTTGTATTTTTGATAGATTTACTATCAAAAATACACTTAAAACCCTATTTTCAGCAAGCGTTTGACCCTATTCTCCACTTGCTTTATCTTCCTGATGCCATGGAATCGAAATACAGTCCAATCCTCAGCAAAACATATCGTATTATACTGGTTTTGAATATTTTATCCGTATTCTTATTATCATTATCCATGCTGGGTAGTGGATTTAAATTAATGAGTAAGGATTTAGTGACTGATGTTTTCAAAGTGACTAGTAACCCTATCACTTCCTTATTCATCGGGTTATTTGCCACTGCGCTGATGCAAAGCAGCTCAACGACCACTTCCATTATCGTTACCCTGGTTGCGGCAGGTACCTTATCTTTTCAAAATGCCATCCCCATGATTATGGGTGCCAATATTGGGACCAGCGTGACCAGCACGATTGTGGCGTTAGGGCATATTCACAGTAAAGACGAGTACGGGCATGCCATCAGTGCGGCTACTGTTCACGATTTTTTCAATATTCTGGTTGTTATATTCTTATTACCATTTGAGCTGCTGACTGGCTATCTCAGTCAGGTAGCCACCTATCTTGCTGCGCTGGTTCCCCTTTACGACAACTCCGGTGGTGGGTTCAGCATTTTAGGTGCGACGATCAAGCCGGCTACGGCCTGGATTATTGACAGTCTCGATAGTAACGTATGGCTGGTATTGGGCCTTTCCCTTTTACTGCTGTTGATTTCCCTTCGTGGGTTTTCCGTGGTGCTGCGCAGTTTTCTGATTGGAAAGTCGCAAGAGATCGTCGACAAATACGTATTTGGTCATCCCCTGCGCTCGCTTTTCTGGGGTATTGCCATTACAGCAGGGGTGCAATCGAGTTCAGTTACCGCCTCTTTGACCGTACCGCTTGTCGCTTCCAACCGGGCTACGCTTCAGAAAGTCTTCCCCTTTCTTATTGGGGCCAATGTAGGCACGACTATTACCGCACTGATTGCCGCCTTGTCGCAGAATGAAATAGCGCTGGCTATTGCCATTTGTCATGTGATCTTCAATTTGGCAGGCGTACTCATTTTTTTTCCTATCGAGTACATCCGAAATATTCCCGTGCAGTTGGCAGAGAAATTAGGTCATATGTCTCAGAACAATCGGATGGTAGGACTGATGTATATTCTGGTGGTCTTTTTTATGGTGCCAATGATTTTCATGATGTTTTCCAGGTAGGCTTGGATGCTGGTGTTGCTTAACGCTTTTTCACCAGCACGATGCCTTCCCTATAGCCACTTCTGCGCAGCCGGCTACCGCTCCTGCACCACCTCAAAAGTAGCGTAGCCCAAACAGGGCGCCCCTGATGGGGTAAATCCCTGCACCACAACTTCGTACACGCCCGGGTGGTCAGGAGCGATGACCGTGATGCGCTCCTCCGGCTGCCTGGAACTCAATTGCAGGTCAGGCTTCCAGTACAGCACAGGCCGAAAGTCAGGCAAGTGCCTTTTTCCTGAATCCACGACTTGTTCAAATGGTTGAGGAATAGCGTAAGCCGTAAAAGCCGTAAAGGCTACCTGTTCGCTCCATTGATAGCCCGCAAAGTCGTCCGTTTGGGTCTTAATAGCCACAATTGCTTCCACGGTAAAGTCCCCAATGATGTAGTCGGAATGAAATACTTCAACGGCCTCCACTACGGCCGGATCTATTTCCAGCAGTGCTTCGATATCGTACACCGGGACATTATCCAGCAAAACCAACGGATGGTCCACCCATTCCTGATCTTCCGGATTGAAAACACTAAGCCGGGTTGCACCACCACTTTTCCGCAGTGTCACACCAGTGGTAATTTCATTGAACACCTCCGCCATTGTCGGCACTTCAATATAATCCGCCAAAACGATGCGGCGGTCAGGGGCAAGAATATTGGTGGAGGCCATATCTAAAAGCTCCGGTCGAAATACGGTCGCGGTTTCATGACCGGAGTAAGCCCGGGCTAACTGTTGATGCAGGTTTAACCCGGACAATAACTGATGAAGACTGGAGTCAAACTGCAGGGGGACCACAGTTATCGGCGGAAGATTGGTATCAAAATCATTGCGAATAAAGATCTTATGATTCGCTTCAGGCGTCCCCACAAACACATCCTTTTGCTGCTTCATAGCCTGCAAACTGAGCGTAAATGCCCCCGACTCATCGGTCATCCCCATGTGGACCATAGGCTCCTGCTGCAAAACAGCTGCCGTTAGGGGTATACCGGAAACCCGTTCTTCCTGGCCATTCTGAATAAAGCCACTGATAGTCAGCCCACGGGTTTCCGGGAGCCATTCCAACTGCTCCCCATCAAGGACTGGGGGCGTTGCTGCCCATTCCTCAATGGCTGCATCACTGCCCGGGACTGGAAATGCAAAGGATTGGCAGTAGGGGTCCTGCGCACAGGAAGCCTGCAGCCACGCATTGCGGCGCATCACCTGCGGGGCAGGCTGATTGCCTAATCCTTTCAAGCGGACAGTTACGGACAGGGAGGCGGTCAGTTGCTCCGGGCTGCTGATGCTAAAGCCCACAGATTGGCGGGGGGGCACTTGCTCCTGAGCTAAGCTGATCCGGATTTGTTGCCCGGTATCGTAGCGCACCTCTCCAGGGTAAGACAGGCGCGCTTCCTGCTCAATGACAGCCGGGTCCTCTGCAATAATCCGTGCATTTTCAATGTAAGGATTGGCGATAACAAGCTGCTGGTAGTGGAAGCGATCGGAGGAAAAATTACGCATATACCGCGTATAGGCTTTTAAAAAGTAGTATTTGCCGGGTACATCTTCGGGAATGTAAATAGAGCCGGCGGTAGTGTTGTTCTTCAACAGGTGCTTTTGCTGGATAATAGCCTTCCCTGATTCATCAAAGACTTCCAGGTACAGCACCTGGCTCATGGACCGTTTCAGCTCACCATCCAGAAAACACCAGGCTTTGAACCAGAGGGTCTCCCCTGCCAGACATACATTACGGTCGAGATGCAGCACGATCTGCTCCTGCGGCAGCAACCTTCCCCCACAGGGTACCTGAGCAGGCAACGGAGGCTTCCCCATAAATAATACACAGACAAACAATAGTATGGTGATGAACGGTTTCATAGGCTGTAATGCAATTGAGTAATAAAAATGCAGCAGATTTAGTCTTGCCAAAAGCCCGGGCGGTCTGTCGTACCGCCAAGTTTCCGGCAGTCAAAGCATTCATCATTGGCCAAAGCCCGGTCTCCCGCTTCGTCCTCATAAACATAAATAGGCCAATTGGCCGGATGGATCAGCCCAATGAGGCCCAGGGACATATAATCCGGGCTGCAATAGGAAAAATCCAGTTCCAGTTCACTGGGGTGATCTATAAAGACCCTGCGCTCATCCTGTCCCGCCACCATGAAGAAGCCCAAAACGGTTTCGCCAGGGTCAGTGATGCTGTAAACATTGCCCCGGATCTGAAAAGGCTGACTGTTGTACAGCGATTCCTGGTTCTCAATCTGCTGTTGCAGGTTGCTCCAAAACGTATAAGCTTCGGCGCCGAGGGTAAACTGCCGGACCAGCAGGCTGTAGCGGATGGAAAGTTCCCGCTGATCTGCTCTCGCAAAGTGCAGGGGCAATTGTTCCACAACGGGCTGGGAAAGCATAGCTGTATTGAAGGTAAAGACCTCATTGATCTGATCGGTCCGCCAACAGGTCTGCAGCTCAGTGGGATCCGGATAGGGCTGAAAACCGCCAGCGTACAGATAGTTGATCGTGAAATCAGCCTGATACTTGTAGGTGGCTTGCAGGGACCACATCAGATAGTTCTCCGGCTGCCCGGCTGGCTCTGTCGTAACGTGGAACTGATAGCCGGGCACTTCAGGTTCTTCTATGCTCAGGTACTGGTATTCCAAATCTGCCCCTACCGAATCGATGGCAACCGGTTCAGGCATCATCTGATAGTCTGATTCATACTGCCGCCCGTCCTGCAGCTGAATGCTGATTTTGTAACTGTTGCCCGGTGCACCCTGAATGCCACCTGGTGATGTGCGGTATTGCCCGGGTTCGAGTTCCACAAGGACTTCCTGCTCCCCGCTCTCCGCCTGGATCGTGACCACCGCCTCTTCAACTGCTTCCTGGTCACTGTCCAGTATACCCGAAGAGCGGGTCAGGTTTACGGTGTAAGGCCCCGGCAGGGTCGTAATGCCTCCATCCACGATCAGCACCGGGTCGAAATCCTCCAGCTCTGGGAGGAAGCTTTCCTCGCAGGCCGTAGTCAGAAAGGCGGCAAACACCAGCAGGTACAGCCCAAACCGGCATCGTCTGTTGGCTGCTCTAGTTGTCATAATTTCCGAATTTGAACTGGTAACTAATGGAGACGATGGGGTTCGCAAAAATCGAAAGCCGGTACCCTCTCAGGTTATTGTTGTTGTACCGGAAGTATTCGTTATACACATTGTCCCGCCCCAGCAGGTTGTACACCGAAACGACCCAGGCGCTGTGCAGGAGCTTCTCTTTCCTGAGATTGCCCTCAAATTTGACCGACAGGTCTACCCGGAAGTAGTCCGGAATACGGTACTGGTTGCGCTCACTGAAATTGATGATCCGGAAGCCGCCCTGTGTGTAGGTATTCGTTGGGTAGGTGATAGGGCGCCCCGATTGGTAAACCATATTGGCAGACAAACTGAACCGGCGGATGAATTTGTAATTGAGGACCACGTTGGCCACGTGCGGGCGGTCGAAGTTACTGGGGTAGCGCCTTCCGAAGTTGATAGAGCTGGCATCGTCCTCCCCCCGGACTAAAACCCTGGACCGGGAATAGGTGTAATTGACCCAGCCGTTTAAGCGTCCCCGGGGCTTCTTAAAGGTCAGCTCCAACCCCCAGGCATCCAAATCGCCCTGCAGGATATCCCGCTCCGGAAATTCATTGACCAGCAAATTTGCGCCGTCCCGGTATTCCACCAGCTCGCGGACCTGCTTGGTGTAGAACTCTGTGGACCAATTGTATTTCTTATCTGCAAAGCTACCATATAGCCCAAAGGAGGCTTGCTGCCCTGACATCGGCTCGGTATGGTAATCGATCAGCTTCCAGCGGTCTGTAGGCGCCAGGGCAATGGTGTTGGACAGCAGAAACAGATATTGGTGCAGGGTGTTGTAGGATGCCTTCACAGAGAGGTTGGGCAGGATGGAGTACTTGAGCCCTATCCGGTAATCCAGATTATGATGGGTAACGATGGACTCCCCCTGCTGAAACTGCAGCGTGTCCGTCACCGTTTCTTCCGTGATGGTTGCGCCTTCCTGGTATTGGAACACCTCCTGTGGCCCAAGGTAATGGTACTGATTGTAGCGGAGCCCACCGGTCAGGGTGATGCGTGCGGTAGGCTGCCACTCCTCACTTACGTAAATCCCGGATTCGAGCCCCTTTTCCACATCAAACTCGATAGGTTCAATCAGGCTCCGGTCGTCGGAAGGGAGGAAAGTGCCCCGGTCATTATTGTACAGAATGGCGTTGGCACCGAAGGTCAGTTCGTGCCGGGGGTTAATGCGCCAGGCCCAGTCCATGCGAGCCTCCTGATGCAGGAGCTCACTATTCTGCCGGTAAGCCTCGAAGGGAATTCCCCGCTCGGCCACGCCCAGCTGCATGCGGCTGTTGATGACGGCCAGGTTCATATTGATCTTCTCATTGAAGAAGTGGTTCCATGACAGGGAGCCGCCCAGGTTACTGTTGTCGAAATTAGTGGTGCCAGCGAAGTTGATGTCATCAAAGCTGTAGTAACCGAAGGCCTGAATCCTGCTTTTGGAAGACAGCTGCTGAGAAAACTTCACGATGCCATCTGCAAAGTTGACGCGGGTCCGGTTGAAGTCATCGTTCTGAATCCGCTTCAAAATCCAGTTGGAGTAGGTGGACCGGACCGCCACCATGATGGAGCTCTTGTCCTTCTGAACCGGCCCTTCGAACAAAATATTCCCGGTAATCGGGCTGATACCACCCCGGACTTTGTATTTTTCCTTATCTCCTTCCAGGGCGGTGATATCGAAAATGGAAGCCAGCCGCCCGCCGAATTTGGCTGGAATATTGCTTTTGGAAATGGAGAACTCGCTAATCGCGTCTGAATTGAAGGCAGAGAAAAAGCCCAGCAAATGCGAGGTATTGTAAATGGGGACTTTGTCGATGTAGAACAGGTTCTGATCTGCCGGGCTGCCCCTAACGTTAAAGCCAGCAGTACCTTCCCCCACAGACTGAACGCCCGCCAGCAGGCTCGCCACTTTCAGGATATCCTTTTCGCCAAGTACCAGGGGGATTTCCTCTATGCCTTTGGTGGTTAGCCGCTCGAAGCCCATCTTCGTGCTCTGCACCCCATCAAATTTATTAGAGGTCACCGTTACGCCTTTGAGCAGGTTGGTTTTGCCTTCCAGCCGAAAGTTATACGTCCCATCAGACAGCAGGTTGAGCTTAAACTGTTCCTCCGTATGGTTGAGCTGACTTACGGTGAAGGTATAGGTCCCCTTTTTCAGGACCAACTCATAAGCGCCGTTCTCGTCAGTAGCCACACCGGTGCCCAGCTCCTCAATCAAAATGGTAGCCCCAGGCAACGCCCCTTCGCCTGATAAGCTTTGGACTTCGCCCCGAAGGATCACTTTTTGCTTTCCGGCCCCTTTCCTTGCCTCACCGACCTCAACGACCTGCCCAACGTACTGATTGGTCGTCTCCGCCAGCTCCTGCAATCGATCGGGCAGGGTATCAGCCAGGCCTGCAGGGGACGCTACTTTGGGATAAATCGCTGTTGACAATTC
This sequence comes from uncultured Balneolaceae bacterium, assembly GCA_937125285.1. GTDB lineage: Bacteria > Bacteroidota > Rhodothermia > Balneolales > Balneolaceae > UBA1275. The sequence continues at coordinate 21,850 of CAKZLH010000154.1, forward strand.
TATAATAATCTCCATGTCCCTGCTAATAAAGATATGCCCCATTCTGTCATGAGTAATATTACACCCGGGCAGCCCGCTTTGCAAAAAGGACAGTAAAGGGACCTCCTGGGCCAGTGCCGGAGACTGAAAGTCAGCGACATCCGCTTCCTCGTAAAAAAGGCGCACCGGGTGGACTTCCTCCACTTTACTGACAAACGCCGACCAGTCCAGCCCATTGTAAGCAGGACCTATGGGCCACTTCGCCTCCTGGCAGAGGCCGGAAGACCAAACCAGGCCCAAAAGAAAAACGAGCAATTTAGAGCTTGGCATGGCAGAATTTAAGAAGTTGGACAAACTGGGCATCTGTTATTTTTTTCCATCCCGGCAGTTGCTGCTTCATGTACTTCCGGACCTGAGATTTATGCGCCGGGAAGGCGGACAGAAAGTCTTTGCGCTTAGTAATGTGGTGTACCTGCCCCTCCTTGAGCAGGTAAAAATCGTCCTTTAGGCCAGTATATTTCCCGTAGGGTTTGCTGCTGGAAGGAGCGGTAAGTACCTTTTGCTGATAGCGGTAAAAGCCCAGCTCCGCTTCGAATATTTTTTCGAGGTAGCCAGGAGCTTCTGTTCCGGGGAGGACGAGGCGTTGATTAACAAAGCGGTGAGCCCCAATGCGAAAGGAATCAAGCAGCAGGGGCGAAACCACTGCTTTCTGGTAAGTACCGTTAGGCCGGTCATACTGAATAGCCAGCTGCTGCCGTTCCAGGTCATACTTGAGCTTCGACGCAGCATAAGGGCGCCCGCCCAGGTAAACCATGCCCGGCTGCCAGGCATCGGTGTGGAAATAGGGATGCCCTTCCGGCTTGAGGTTAACAGGCTGATAGGGCCTGCCGTTAATTAGCTGATCATCGGGCCCGTATTGCTGTTCCACGCAAGCTAAAAATTCATCAAGGGCTGTGCTTTGCCCCATGGTATTCGCCAGTGGCCATACCATAATGGTCAGTAGTAGTACGCAGTAGTCCATCGACTAAAGGTATAAAAAAGCACAGGACAACTTAAAATGAGATTTTTTTTATTGGTTAGCCGGATGACAATCAGGTATTGCATGC
>CAKZLH010000155.1 GCA_937125285.1 uncultured Balneolaceae bacterium
TGGATGGAAGTAGGTGGCCTACAGAACTTTTATGTTGATTTGGGTAATGAAATAGAAATTGCCCGAGGATTGGGACAGCAGGATGGGTTTCGATATCCCGCTATATATCCCCGTTTAGACATGCAGGCGGCCAAAGGATTTTGGATGGGTGCTAAAAATGTGGTTGATGAAGCGGGAAATCAATATCCAGTACGAGTTATCCATGTGGGGCCTCGTGTTTCGGGACAAGGTTTTTTCTTTCCAACAGATTTCACCACCATCGCTAAGTTTCCATCTCCTGAGGCAAATGTAGAAGGAGCGCTGAGTTATTTAGAGGATCCAGGTGTTGATGAGGTAGATGCGAATCAGGGCCCGGATAAAATCATCAATAATGTGGTTAATACCGCTCTCGGAATTACCATGCAACGAAGAATTATTGCATTTTCTAATGAGCATCATGAAAATTATCACATTATCGAGTATACCTTTATGAATACAGGTAATACCGATGCTGATGCCGATATAGAACTTCCCAATAATACGGTGGAAGATTTTATGATTTATAACCAGCGTAGATGGTCCGTGAATGGTTCAACCCGATATACCATTGGTAACGCCACAGGTTGGGGTATTAATACCATGAATGACCGTGTTGGGGATGGTATTGGACCGAATTATGGATATGACGATTTAGTGGCGAACTACTCTTGGCACGGATATTTCCCACAATTTACTCAATACAACAATGTGGGAGCTCCCATCTGGAATCCAAGCGGGACGGATATTTCGAGAGGAGGATTAACGCCGGCGGATACGACGGGGCGATTAGCTGCATGGCAATTTGTTGGGACAGTTAAAATACATGCCGATGTCTCGGCAAATGATGAGACGGATGATCCAAATCAACCTTTCACCATGAATCATATTGGGTCTGATGATCCCTTAACTTCGGGTAATGATCCTTTTAATTCAGCGAAAATGGCTCAGGAATATGCCCTGATGTCTCAAGGACGGATTGCTCGTCATGCCTACATTGTGGAGCCTACGGGGCAGGCTGGATTTGAAGATCCTTCTGGAGATCCTGGTTTAGGCACCTCTGGCGGTTTTTCTTCGGGAATGGGTTTTGGACCTTGGACATTGGCACCAGGCGAAGATGTGAAAGTGGTAATTGCTGAGGCTGCTGGTGGTATAGGCTATGAAAAAGGTATTGAGGTGGGTAAAGCCTATAAAGCAGGTGATATCGATGCTGTTGCTAAGAATCAGGAATTTTTTAAAGGTAGAGATGTTTTATTTGACACCTTTAGAAAAGCAAAAGCGGCCTATCAAAATGGATTAGAAGTACCCGAACCACCTAAGCCACCAAGTGTATTTAATGTGAATGGTGGAGGGGATGGAATTTATATGGATTGGGTATATGATGGTGACGAATCTAAAGTTGAGGGTTTTGAAATCTATCGAGCAGCACAACGTAGAGATAGCGCCTATACATTAGTGGGTAGTGTTGGTCCTGGTGTCCGAGAGTTTGTGGATGATGATAATAACCCTGTTGGTGGTCCCATTCGCGGACTAGATTACTATTACTATATACAGGCAGTTGGTAAAGCGGGCGATAATAGTGGAGCAGCTTTAACTCCTGCAGGTGCTTTAAAAAGCAATCGTTATTACACTCAAACCTATGATCCCGCTCGTCTAAAACGACCTCAAGGGGAATCTGAAGATGCAATACGCATTGTGCCTAACCCATACATTCGAAATGCATCTGATGCACTGAGCTTTGAGCAGTCTGGCCAAGATAGAATTGCCTTTTTTGACATACCAGGTAAGTGTACCATCACCATATATACGGAACTAGGTGAGAAAGTTAAAACCATTATCCACAGTGATGGATCTGGTGATGATTATTGGGATTTATTCACCGATGAGCGTCAAAAGATTACCAGTGGTGTTTATGTAGCCGTAATTGAAAATACGGGTAATGATGAAAGAGCTGGTGAAAAAACCATTAAGAAATTTGTTGTAATCCTCTAAGCGCATTATGAATATGAACATGAAGATAACTCGACATCTAACGCTTTTAAGCGGTCTTAGCCTCATAATTGCGCTATTTTGCGCAGATGGAGCCTTTGCTCAACAAAGAAAACGGGCTCAAACTACTATGAAATTTCTTTCAACCTCTAACTACGCCAATGCTTCAGCAATGGCGAATGCGGTAACAGCGATGGAAGGGGGTGCATGGCATCAATTCTATAATCCTTCAGCAATGGCGTGGAGTCCTCAACGTGTAGACCTCACGGGATCTGTAAATGAATGGATTGCTGGTATTAATTACTCTTCGGTTGCTGCTACTATTCAACCATTTGAGGGAAGGTTTGGGATTGTTGGATTTAATATGGTAAACGTGGAGTATGGAGAACTTCAAAGAACCATACGTGCCGATAACGAAAGCGGATACATCGATGTGGGAACCTTCAGCCCTACAGCATTTTCTGCAGGTCTATCGTACGCTAAAAGCCTATCGGAGCAATTTTCAGTAGGTGCGAATGTAAAGTTTGTCACCCAGGATTTAGGAGCAGGTATTGTCGGGATAGGAGATGATAACGGACTTATTGAGCAAAGTTATTCGGCCTCGGCTACTGTGGTTGATTTTGGGGTGTTTTACCGTACGGGCTTTGAATCGTTAAATTTTGCTATGTCGGTAAGTAATTTTTCTCCCGATGTTCGTTTTGATTCACAAGACCACGAATTACCTCTAACCTTTAAAATGGGTCTTTCTATGGATGTGATTGACCTCACGGATTTGAGTAAAGATCGTCATTCTCTTTTGGTGAATATAGATGCCAACCGTCCACGTGATTATAATGAACAAATTCAGGTGGGTGCACAATACGGATTTAACGATTTATTCTTTTTGAGAGGTGGATACGTGTTACCTAGTGATGAAGAAGGTTACTCAGTAGGCTTTGGGGTCAAAGGTTCGTTGCGAAATAACCAAATGCTATTGGTCGATTATTCCTATTCTGATTTCGGTGTGTTTAGCAACGTAAATCGACTAACGTTTAGAATTGCCATTTAAACCTTACCAAATACAAAAAACAAGTTTCAAATACGTAAAGATATGATGCGCTCAAAACTACTTATTACCCTTTTTGTGATTGTAGGTTTATTCACCGCTTGCGATGAACAGGCTACTTCCATTTGGAATCCCGATGAACAAGCTACAGGATCTGCTCCAACCTTAAGCAGCATCAGTCCTGAAGGCGGATATTTGTCTGGGGTTGACGCCATTACGGTTACCGGTACGGGATTTTCTACAAATATTGAAGATAACAGAATCTATTTTTCTAGTTCTGATGAAAGTGGGGTGCCGGGAGTCATACTCTCAGCAACAGCAACCCAATTAGAAGTTAGACCCCCCAATATTGCAGGGGATACTATTTTAGTAAAAGCTTTGGTATCCGGTGCCGAGACGTTTAGCAATGTACTAACCTATAAATTATCTCCACCAATTGTTGAAGTGTACCCTGGCTTTAAACCAAATTCTCAAACACCTGTTTCTTTAGGGCTGGACAACAACGGAGATTTGTTTGTTGCGGTTACGGAATCGGGAACTCCATTAGGGATTAACAAAATTGACATCAGTGAAACTGGTGAGATTATAAGTAACTACATTTTAGCCAATAATCGCTTTCGATTTGATGCTATCGACTTTAGCTCCGACAACAGAATGTACTTGGCACTGGGTATTCGCGCGGTTTTTCAAGGTACGGAGGGAGCCAAAGAGGGGGCGCATTTTATTATGCCCAGCCCATTCACCTTTACGAATTTTGACATGGATGAAAATGGGTACATGTGGTTGGTTGGAAATAACACACACATTGTCCGACATATCCCACAAACAGATCGGGTGAGTATTTCTAACATCAATAACTTACCTGATAACACAGCGATTTTCCCATTTGAAGCCAATCTCAAGGGGGTCAGCTATTACAATAGTGCTTTATATTTATTGGGTAGAGACGACAATGGACCAAAAATTTGGAAAGCCGATTTAAATGCAAACTCCGAGGTTACTGCGGTGAGCCAATTTTCGGATATAGGGGCAGCTTTAGGTGACGTTACGGTAGAAGACACCTTTACAGATTTGGTCATTGCAGAAGACGGCATGTTGTATGTGGCTACCAATAGAAGTGAAAGTATACTTGAAATATCAGCAGATGGATCCACCGTTGGTGCTTTATATGCGGGGGTATTGTACCCAAGTGTAACTTCTTTAGATTGGGATGACGGCGATTTTTTATATGCAAATACGATTGCTACTACGGTGGATGGAAGTGTTAATTCGGTGATTAAAATTAACATGCAAAAGAAGAGTGCACCAGATTATTGATTTTATTACTATCGTAATAACTAACAACAACCAAAAACAAACAGAATGATAAATAGATACAAAGGAGATCATATGAGAATAACTAAAGTACTTAGTTTAATAGCTTTGATGTTTGTTCCTGTACTAGCTAATGCACAGTGGGTACATGATAATACATTCCAAGCACATCAAGATTCTATTCGTGATGTTCATGGTGTTGCCGTGGATCCCGATGGAAAAGTATGGGTTCAGTCCTTCTATGCTTCAGAAGCGGTAGCAATGAGCCGAGATATTGGCGCTGATGGTGTAGCAGACACGCTACTAGCTCGCGCAATTTATGTATACAATGCCGACGGAACACAAGCTTCTTTTTCACCATTAAAGTTCATCGATTATGGTGATGGTAAAGTGGATACCCTAGGCTACGTTTGGTACCCAGATGAAAGCGACACCGTAGATGGTGGATCTTATGAAGGGTATTCAGGCCGTGGTATTACTGCTGATGCTGCAGGTAACATCATAATTTCATCTTATAACCGACTCTACAAAGTTGATTACACTGATGGTTCTGGTATCGCAATGGTTGACCCGTCTGCGGGTTGTTCATTAACCGAAGCTACCACCGATGATGCTAATAACGTGTATGTTGGTTGTGTGGTTGGTTCTGCTGGTCCATTAGTGAAATTCGCACCTGACCTAACAGGTGAAGAAGCCTTAGTAACCATCCCTGGTAGTTTCTCTCGTGACTTACAAGTTTCAGGAGACGGGAACACCATTTGGTGGGCTGGTTATACCAATGGTGCGGTTCACAGATTCTCAAGAGATGATGAATTCTCTTCATTTGGAGATGCTGATACCGTACTAGTAGGTATGAAATCAGAGGTATTTGATATCCATCCCGTTACTGGTCATCTGTGGGCTGGTTCAGGTTCTCTCAATGATGTTCCTGCTTCTCCATGGACTCCACAAACCTGGTATGCATTCGATGTTTCTACCATTGGAACAGAAAATGAGATTCCTGTTGATTCAATTCATTGGGATCCTACTGTAGAAGATGGTGCTCAGTTTGATGCTGCCCGTCCTCGCGGTCTCGATTTCAGTCCTGACGGTATGACAGCATACATTTCTGTATTTGCTTCTTCTGATGGAATGCAAAAGCATGAAAACTCTGCTGGTAGTTCTAACGAAGTGGTAAATAACCTACCTAATGGTTATGCGCTTGAGCAAAACTATCCAAACCCATTCAACCCATCTACAAACATTAACTACAGCCTTCAAGAAGCTGGTCACGTTACTTTAAAAGTATACGATATGACTGGTCGTGAGATCGCTACTTTAGTTAATGGTCGTGTAAATGCAGGTGCGCATACGGTTACGTTCAATGCGAGCAACCTTTCTTCTGGTGTATATATTTATGCCCTTGAAGCAAACGGTGTACGTTTAACAAACCGAATGACTCTTATCAAATAAGATTTATTTGACGTTGATAAAGGCAGCCCTTCCAAAGGGCTGCTTTTTTTTTAATTATTTTTGAGTTTAAACTTTTTTCTGATGAAATCACCGCTTCGAATCTCATTTTTCTTAAGCTTAGCAGCTATTTTATTTATCAATTCTAGTTCTTCTTCTATTCTAGCTCAGGAATATACCATACCTAAAAAAGAATTTAGAGCCACCTGGATTGCTACGGTAATCAATTTGGATTGGCCACAATCTGGTGGATTGCCACCTCGATTTCAAAAAGAAGATTTGGTTAATAAACTGGATCGTTTAAAAGAAGCGGGAATCAATGTTGTTTATTTCCAAATTCGAACCGAAGGTGATGCTCTTTATGATTCACCCACTGAGCCGTGGTCAAAGTATTTAACGGGTGAAGAAGGGAAAGCTCCAGATCCCTATTGGGATCCTTTAACCTTTGCTATCGAAGAAGCACATAAACGAGGAATGGAATTACATGCTTGGCTCAATCCATATAGAGCTATGAGATCCATACCTTCCGATTTTTCCCAAAAATCCGCAAAAACAACGGATATAGATCAGAGTTTACAAACTATTTTAGACCGAGAATATGATGCCGAGTCTAAACAAAAACTAGTAGGTACCTCTCAGCGTGCCGACAATCATATTTCGAATACTCACCCGGATTGGTTACTGGTCATGAATGGAGCTATCGCCATTTTCGACCCAGGATTACAAGAGGCTATCGAATATAATCGAGACATTGTAATGGATGTTGTCAATCGCTATGACGTAGATGGGATACATTTCGATGACTACTTTTATCCCTATCCGCCGAATCATATGGGAAGCTCTGCAGCAAACGAAAAATTAGATGACGACACATTTGCAAAATATCCACGCGGTTTTACCGACAAAGATGATTGGAGAAGAGCAAATGTAGATTTACTGGTTGAAATGATTCATGACAGCATTCAGGTAGTTAAGCCCTGGGTGAAATTTGGTATTAGCCCCTTTGGCATTTGGAAAAGTGGAGTACCTAGCGGTATTTCAGGTATGAATGCCTTTGCTACCATATATGGTGATGGAATTGCATGGCTTGAGCAGAAAACCATCGATTATATCACCCCGCAATTGTATTGGGGCATTGAACGATGGTATTCGGTAGGGCAGGATTACCGAGCATTGGCCGATTGGTGGGCAGATAGAGCTGCTGAAAATAATCGTCATATGTATCCTGGTCATGGACTTTATAGAACCAGCAACAGTACATTTTCGGGCACCTTGTTCAACCAGAATGAAATGCCCAGACAAATCAAGCATAACCGCTCAAATCCACTCATTCAAGGAAGTGTATTTTTTAGAGCTAAAAACATTACCAGTTATTCCTCTAAGGGCTTTGCAGACTCCTTGAAATCTAATTATTACCGGTATGCCGCTTTAACTCCAACGATGGAGTGGAAAGATTCGGTAGCCCACCAATCGCCTATGAATCTCATGGTTCAACGTGATGCAGAACTAGAATATGAATTTCACTTGAGTTGGGATGCCGTAGAGATTGATACAGATACCAAAACTTCAACGGCTGGATATGTGGATTCATTGGTTAAATATGCCATTTACAGAGTAGATGCGAGTGCTGAACCTAATCCTGCAGAAGCGATGGAGGCATACTATCATTTGGTTGGTGTAACAGGTGAAACCGAGTATACGGATATAGCTCCTCCATCGGAACATGACTATTGGTATTTTGTAACTTCAGCAACAAGAAATTCAATTGAAAGTAGTCCCAGTAATGTGGTTCAAGCAGGGGAGGTGGTTTCAAATGAAATCTCAGAAGCCTCATTGGAATCATTTGAGTTGAAGCCAAATTATCCAAACCCATTTAACCCGACAACAACCATACCCTTCACGATTTCAACAAGTGGGAAGGTTCGTTTAGAGGTTTTTGATTTATTAGGTAGAAAAGTTGCTTCACTATTAGATGAAGAACTACAAAGAGGTCAACATTCTATATCTTTTGATGCCACTTCCCTTAGTTCAGGTGTTTATGTGTATCGACTTGAACAAAATGATAAGGTACAAACTCGATCAATGACACTTATAAAGTAGGAGGACGGTGATGTCGAATCGTAGACATTTTCTTAAGAATCTTGGACTTGGTATGCTCGGTATGGGTGGTTTCGGTACGACTCAAATGCAGGGTAGTTCTTCTCGAGATGAGGTTAAATTCCGCATAGCTCATGTGACTGATCAACATGTAACAACACGGAGAAAGGGGCATTTGGGCTATGAAAAATGTATTCAATCCATTAATGAATTGTCAAATAAGCCAGATTTTGTACTAATGGGTGGTGATATGGCATTTGATGGTTTATACACCGATTTGAATGTATTTGAGGAGTCCATAGAGTGGTACAAGAAATTAAGTGATCAATTAGATATGCCTTATTACCATTGTATTGGAAACCACGATGTGTTGGGGCTTTCATCCCGAAGAAAAGTAGTAGCTGATCATCCTGAAATAGGCAAAGCTTATATCATGAATAGGTTGGGCATGGACAGGGACTACTATTCTTTTAATCATAAAGGATGGCATTTTGTGGTTTTGAATTCCATATTCGAAAAGCAAGCAGAGTCGGGGCCAGCGTATGAAACCAGAATTGGTGAGGAACAACTAGAATGGCTACGCTATGACTTAGGAGCTCACTCTGATATGCCAACCATTGCGGTTAGTCATATTGCGGCTTTTTGTCATAAAGGACAGATTAATCAAGATTTCGAGTTGCCGGCGATGAGCGGTTTAGTATTACAGGATAATAAACAGTTACGTGAGGTTTTTGAGCGCCACAATGTAAAAGCCTTATTACAAGGGCATACGCATGTAAGTGAAGATTTTCGTTTTAATAATATTTGGTATATCACTAGTCAATCCGCATCTGCTGCTTGGTGGGGAGGAAATTGGTTGGGTTTTAATCCCGGATATACTATTCTTGAATTAGGGGATAACGATATTCTGAATTGGTATGCCCAAGAATATGATTGGGAACACCAATTAGAACCCGAAGATACACTGGAAAAAGAGCGTATCGAAGAATTGGAGTCGTTCCGTAGAACCCAAAAAGAGCTGTATCAGGAAGAAACGAATCAAGAGTAAGTCTAGATTATGCACCAAAATAGCTATCCTCAAAGCTATATAAGTCATTATGGCCTTCTAGGGCTGTTACTAAGTTTATTAATCCTAAACTTTAGCGATACCCATGCTCAAGAGTTTAGCATACAGATTGATTCCGATACCTTGGCAGGAGAAGGAGTACGACACATTTCCTGGTCTTCGGTCGAACCACGATGGTCTGGTGATCTTATAATAGCGGATTGGAATGCTAGTATTTCGCTAAAAACAATAAAGGCTAATCAACAGTTATTGGGATATGAAAAAACCCAAGTCATGGCTCAAAACTATGCTCATTCAACCCAGAGAAATGTTATTGCGGCTATTAATGGCGATTTTTATAAAAGGGGAGGAGTACCGGTTCACAGTCAGGTAATTGAAGGCGAAATATTAAAACCGGCAGTTTCTCGGGATGCCCTAGCCATTACGGAGGACGGTTATTTTCATATGGGAAACTTTCGTTATTCGGCTACCTTATCTCAATCAAATAAGCGGATCGAACTGAATGGTTTGAATCAGGCAAGAGGTGAAAATGAGTTGGTACTATATAATTCATACTATGGGGATTCCACAAAAACCAATGCTTACGGATATGAGATCTTACTAAAACAGTTAAGTTTTAAGCCCATAAATGAGGCAGAAAGCTTTCTGGTTGTAGAGCAGACAACGGCTACACAGGGATTGATTCCAAAAGGGCATGTTGTGTTATCGGCCCATGGTAATCGAATACCCGATCTTAAATCTATCAGTGTGGGTGATACGGTTGAAATCACCCATAGACTTAGCTACTTATCTATATTAGAAGATACGAGCTACTATGATTATCCTATTGTTGAGTTTATGGGTGGGAGCAAAACATTCATCCGTTCAGGTGTAGTGGATGGTAACTGGCCCGAACGACATCCTAGATCGGCAATTGGCTTTAATGCGGATAGTACGAAGGTTTATTTATTCACCGTAGATGGGAGACAAGAACATAGTATCGGTATGACTCTAACCGAAATGGGGCATGTAATGAAAGAGTTTGGAGTTTGGCATGCCCTGAACCTAGATGGAGGAGGTTCTACCACCTTGATACTAAACGATAGGGTCGTAAACGCACCCTCAGATGCTACGGGACAAAGATGGGTGTCAAATGCCCTATTATTGGTTCAGGAAGATCAATAGATTAGATTGAAGGTCTATTAAAGACATTGTTAGCTCTACTCACCACACAACTTCGGTTCTTTATACCTTTATGATGATTGATTTCTTTTGCATCCACCTAGCGAGAGCCCAAAATAGTAGAACCCATAGAATTGAATGACTCACCGATGCAAGCATAGGGTCACCAAACAAGCCCAAGAGTAGCTTACCATACAGAATACCTTTTAAACTGAGTACTTGATCGCCCCATGGCACCTGTATCATTCCCATGATTCGGGCTACAATTCCACTTAGGAAAAATACTGTTATCGCATTCGTTCCGTAAGCGACTCCCCAATTGATACCTTTTTTTTTCTCTTTAACATCAATAAACCAATAGCTGAAGGCTAGGGTAATGGTTGCCAAACCACCTGTAAATAAAGTGAAGGAACTGGTCCAAATGTTTTTGTTTAATGGGAATGACCAACTCCAAAGATATCCTAAAACTAACCAGAAAAAGCCCCACTTAAATAATTCTAGGACTTTTGATTCGGCACTTAGGTCTTCCTTGATCACCAAAAAACCGACATGAATACCTAGCAAACTGGTTACTAAGGCTGGGAAGGTGCTTAATATCCCTTCCGGGTCCCATTGGTCTTTCCACATATGACCGCTAAGTGCCCATTGATCAATATAGGCAGCTAAATTACCTACCGGGCTATCAATGGCGCCTGCACCATATCCAGGCACAGGAATTAACATCATGGCCAGCCAATACCCTACGAGTAAAACGGTAGATAGAATCCATAATTTTCGTTTTTCTAGATATAAAAACGCCCAAGCTGCTAGAGCATAAACCACGGCAATGCGTTGAAGTACGCCAGGTATGCGTAAGTCATAAATTTTTGGATGAAGGGCGAATTCTGGAGAAAAAACCACATAGGGAAATGCCGTCAATGCCATCCCTAAACCAAATATTTTAAAGGCTCGAATAAGTGTTTTGTTCAGTAATTCCCGCTTCGAAAGTCCTTTGGCCATCGCTTTTGTAAAAGCCAAAACAATAGAAACGCCTACTATAAACAGAAAAAACGGAAAAATCAGGTCCGTGGGTGTCCATCCATGCCACTCGGCATGTGCAAAAGGTCCGTAGATATGAGACCATGAACCGGGGTTATTTACCCAAATCATAGCCGCCACTGTAGCTCCCCGAAAGAAATCGAGTGAATCAAGCCGTTTACCGGCTACTATTTTTTGAGTGGTCGAATTATTCATGTGATTTAAGCTGAAGAATTTTTTGGTAGGAATGATGAATCCGCTCTTCTGAAATCTTACCTTCATCTATCAATTCGGTAACGGTTTCAACCAATTGTGACAATTCGATAGCTTCGGGTAGTAAATTATTTCCAAAACAAAATACGTCAATACCTGCGTCCAGGCCGAGTCTAAGGGATTCCTTCAACCCGAAATGATTTGAAATAGCTCTCATCTGCATATCATCGGTACATACTAGACCATCGTATCCCATTTCAACCCGAAGTAATTTAGATAAGAGAACAGGTGAGAGAGTGGCAGGAAGCTCCTGATCGAAATGTTTATGTATCACGTGGGCGGTCATAATCATTTCACACAAACCATCATCGATCAATTGCTTGTAAGGGACTAACTCGTCCCGATCCCAGGTTTCAGTTATATCTACGAATCCGGCGTGGGTATCACCTTTTGCACTTCCATGTCCAGGGAAATGTTTACAACAGCCTAGTATACCATGTTCTTTTAGGCCTTCTAAATAGGCCTTTGCATGTCGATATACAATCTCAGCATTGGCTCCAAAAGAACGTTCTCGTTTAGCAATAATGGAAGAATCCGCTTCTTTAGCGATATCTACAACGGGCGCGAAGTTGATGGAAATATGAAGTTCTTTGAGAATACGTCCAATTTTGAGTGCTTCTTCGTGGGTTTTATGCTCATCATCTATATTGCCCAGCTCGGCATGCGACAGGGTGGGAGGGAAACCGTACTCGGGTTTTAGTCGATTAACTAGGCCACCTTCCTGGTCAATACCTATCCATAAGGGGGATGGACTGGCCTCATGTAAGGCGCTACATAATTGTTCCACTTGTTTGGGTGAGGAAATATTGTGCACGGGTTGGTGGTGTACCATATCCTTATCAAATAAGATGAGACCACCCGGTGCATATTCTTCTACCATCTTGAGTACAGCAGAATTTTCACCGATATCAGAACCTCGAAAGCCCATGATAAATAGTTGGGCTATTTGTTTTTTAAGAGAGGGTTGTAGATTCATTTTGGTTTAAAAGTTTATTTGTTCATCCAAGATCGGAACTCAGATAATTTGAGCACTGGTCAAAAACCATCACTTCGGCTGAAAATCGACTATAAATTCATGTAAATTACGGGCAGTTTCTAAGAACTTGATAAACGGATTAACTACCTTAGAGGGGTATATTAATCAATTAACACATTCTTAGCCAATCTATTACCTCTATGATGCTAACTAAATTTAAATGCTCAAAAATACTTAGTTGTTCACTCTTAGGTGCCATGCTCTTTTTGGTCAATTTGCCAAGTGTCTTGGCTCAGAAATCTCATGGAGATACGTCTGATAATAGGCAGATTATCACAGGATTAGAGCATCTTGTTGAAATGAATTTTGAACCACTAAGAGGTAAAAAAGTTGGCTTAATCACGAACGCTACTGGGGTGGATGCAAGATTAAAATCAACCATCGATATTCTACATGAAAGTTCCGAAGTAGAATTAGTAGCATTATACGGGCCCGAACATGGGGTTAGAGGAGATTATGCCGCTGGTGATAAGGTGGAAAGTTATACGGATCCATCTACGGGCATACCGGTATATTCACTATATGGTGCTACTCGTAAACCTACGGTTGACATGTTGAAAGGTGTGGAAGTGTTGGTATACGACATCCAAGATATTGGAGTACGCTCCTATACCTACATTAGTACTATGGGA